>OMRF01000132.1 GCA_900313435.1 uncultured Lachnospiraceae bacterium
CTTTGTCGTAGGAATGTTGTCCAAATCAAACTCTACCGCTGTGCTGCCCTGCGAAAAAAGTTTGGAAAGCAGACATACCGTCTCAACATGCCCGCTCCCCGGGAACATATCAACCGGGCATACCCTTGCGGGCTCGTATCCAAAGGATTCCTTCAGATACTTCATATCCCGGGCAAGTGTGGCGGGATTGCAGGATACATAGACGATCCGCCTTGGCGCCGCCTTTCCTACCGTATCAAGACACAGAGTATCGCAGCCCTTTCTTGGCGGATCAAGGATCACGACATCGGGGGCACCTTCCAGAAGAAGCTCAGGCACTATATCTTCCGCCTTTCCAGGAAGAAAAGAAGTATTCTTTATTCCGTTTGCGACGGCATTTTTCTTTGCATCTTCTATTGCAGACGGGATCACCTCAATCCCCGTAAGAATGACCCCTGGAGCGTCATGCGCCAGAAAAAGTCCGATGGTCCCGGTACCGCAGTATAGATCCCAGACCCTCTCATTCCCTTCAAGGGAGGCGTATTCCTTTACGAGAGAATACAGCTTTTCAGCCTGTGCGGTGTTCACCTGAAAAAAAGAAGGTGCCGAAACGCGGTATGTTAATTCCCCCAATCTCTCAGTGATGAAACCCTGTCCTGAAATTACTTCTGTTCTTTTCCCCAATATGACATTGGTGTTTTTTGTATTATGATTTATCGAAAGAGTTGTGACCCCGGCGTCACCAAAAAGATCCTTCGGCAAACGCGGAACATCATCTGTATTTACGACAATACAAAGAAGTATCTCTCCTGTTGAAAAGGACTTTCTGATCAGTATGTGCCGCACTATGCCTTTTCCCGTGGTTTCGTCATAGGGAGCGATCTTATCCTTCCTCATCCAGTCGAGGACAGCCGTCGTTACAACGGCAAATTCCTTCGGCTGAAGGAGACAGTCATTTCCGGGAAGCGGGATGATACTGTGGGTCCGGCCCGCGTAAAAGCCTGCCCCAATACTCCCGTCGTTCATGAGCTTTACCGGGATCTCCGCCTTGTTACGGTATCCGTTCCTGGCATTCCCATCGGCTCCGATGATCTTAAGGACCGTAGTATCCGAAAATCCCCCAATCCTTTCAAGCGCGTCTTCTACAGTCTTTTGCTTGAAAGAAAGCTCCGCTGAGTAATCATAATTCCTGAAAACGCAGCCGCCGCAGCGGCCGAAAACCGGGCAGTCCGGAGTTATCCTGTCCTTTGAAGGCGACAGTATCTCAAGCACCCTCCCATAGCCGTAGGTCTTTTTCACCTTCGTAACGCCGCACCTTACGACATCGCCCGGAAGCGCGCCCTTTATGAAAAAAGCCATCCCGTCACCGGAATGGCCGATTCCCTCACCATCATTGGTAAGCGCTGTTATCTCAGTCTCAAAAACATCATTCTTTTTCATCTCAGGTCTTGATCGTTCCCTCAAAGCCCTCGGGAGAGGTCTTTCTGATATTGGCATCAAGAAATTTGTTGAAGCCTATCCAGTGATAATCGAGCCCGTCCGCCCTATTTGAAGCGGCGGCTTCATGGAAGGTCTCCATCTTTGCGTCAAGATTGTCGGCAAAGGAAAGCGCTATCGCTTCCGCAAGAGAGGGCTTCTTCGGGCTCCCGAACTCAAGCTCGCCATGGTGGGCAAGGATGCAGTGGATGAGCTCGTTCTTTCTGACCTCGGGAAAACCTTCTATCGTATCACAGCGGTTCTCAACGAGATGGGCACCGATATATATGTGTCCCAGAAGCTGCCCGGCGTCGGTATAGTCGTTGGCAGGAAAATCGTTAAGTTCGTATATTTTCCCGGCGTCATGCAAAAGTGCCGCCGTCACGAGAAGATCGCGGTTCAGATTGGGATAATGCTGCGCAAAGAAATCACAGAGCTTTGTGACTGAAAGTGTATGCTCGAGCAGTCCACCGACAAAACTGTGGTGCACTGTCTTTGCGGCGCTGTGCTTCTGAAACTCCGTTGCGAGATCCGGATCGTCATAGAACGAAAGCAAAAGCTCCTTGAAATACGGTGTCGTGACGCTGTTCATTATCTCAAGCACTTCAGTGAACATTCTGGTGATGTTCTTTTTCGTAGAGGGCATATAATCAGCCTGATCGACTGTTGAAGAGTCAACCTTTGACGCACTGTGGATGACCATCTGAAGTTCGCCCTTGTATTCCTGTATGTCGCCGGAAACCGCAACATAATCAAGCTCATCAAAGTTCCCGATGGAAGGCTCCGACGGGTTCCATATCTTTCCATCGATGGTCCCCGTGCTGTCGGAAAGAACTACATTCCAGTAATCCTTTCCCGCCTTGGTCTTTCCGATACTGATCTTTCTGACAAGATAAGTTTCTTGTACGCGCTGGCCGTTTACGAACTGTGTGATATAAAGCATTTTGTGATTCTTTCTGCGGTCAATTTCCCCGCCCGTGTCGGTCAATCCGATCACTTCCTCTCCGTTTTGTCATTGCTCATTAACATAACAGTTTTACGTCCCCGTTGCAAGTGCGGACGGCTTTTAGTACAATCGCATTCATGAACGAAAAGATACAAAAAACTCTTGAATACGGTAAGATCCTTACACGCCTTTCCTCCTTTGCCCGCACGGGCGGCGGAAAAAGGCTCTGTACTTCACTCGTCCCGCTCTCCGATGAAAAAGATGTAAAACTCCTCCTTTCCGAGACCGATGAGGCGGGAATAGCTCTTGAGAAGGCAGGCTATCCGCCGGTCTTTTCCATAACGGGCATCCCGCTTGAGGACGATACCGCTGAAGGAGGCCCTGAGGCCGATATATTCACCCGTCTGAAAACCGGTGCAAGCCTTGGAACAAAGGAACTCCTGTTGATCGCCACCCTTCTGGAAAATGCCGGGAAGCTTACCGAATACAAAAAGACCGCCCTTCCTGACGACTCTGTACTCAGCGAAAGGTGTTCTCGGCTTGTTCCGCTTCCCTCCCTCTCTTCTGAGATACGCCGCTGCATTATCTCAGAGGACGAGATCGCTGACTCCGCGTCTCCCGCTCTAAGAGAATGCCGTGTAAAGATCAGAACCCTTGAAAACAGGATAAAGGACAGCATGGCGCAAATGCTCACGACCTATGGCGATCTTCTTTCCGATGCAATCGTGACCACCCGTGACGGGCGCTCCGTGATCCCGGTAAGAAGCGAATACAAAAGCCGTATCCCCGGAATAGTGCACGGCGCCTCCCAGTCCGGACAGACCCTCTTTATCGAACCTTCCTCCATTATCAATCAGAACAACAGTCTTCGTGAGGCAAAGGAAAGAGAATACGAAGAGATAATGAGGATCCTCTCCTCTCTGTCAGCCTCTGCCGCGGCAGAGCTTGACGCGATAAAAACAGATGATGAGATAATGACAGCTCTTGACCTCATCTTCGCAAAGGCCTCCCTCGCTTCATCTGAGAATGCTGTCAGGCCCTCTATACTGGGCTCCGGCGAAGCGGTCTCGATAAAAGCCGCCCGTCACCCCCTCCTTGATCCAAAAAAGGCTGTTCCCATAGACATCGCTCTTGGCGGTTCTTTGAATTACAATATCCTTATCATAACGGGCCCGAATACAGGCGGAAAAACCGTGTCCTTAAAGACCCTCGGGCTTCTCATACTGATGGCGCAGTCAGGGCTTTTCGTGCCTGCTGAAAGCTGCTCACTTCCCGTATTTCATGAGGTGTATGCTGATATCGGAGACTCCCAGTCCATAGAGGAATCACTCTCCACCTTCAGCGGTCATATGAAAAATATCACTGATATCATAAGGACCGCCAAGGAGGATGACCTTATTCTTTTTGACGAGCTCTGCGCCGGGACAGATCCGGCGGAAGGCGCTGCCCTCGCGGGCTCGATCCTGGAATATATGAGAGTAAGAAAGATATCCGCGATGGTGAGCACTCACTATGCTGAACTGAAGAGCTATGCCCTTACCACCGACGGCGTACAGAACGCCTGTATGGAATTTAATGAGGATACATTATCCCCCACCTTCAGGCTCATCATCGGCCTCCCCGGAAAATCAAACGCCTTTTCCATAAGCCGCCGTCTCGGTCTTCCTAAAGAGATCACAGACGACGCCAAAAAACGTATGGGAGATGAAAAGATATCTCTTGAAAATCTCCTGGGGTCACTTGAGCGCGAAAGACGACGGGCACAGAGCGAGGCCGACCGGCTGAAGAAGGATAATGCTATCCTTTCAGAACGCCTCAAAAAGCTGGAATCAAGAGAACAAAAGCTGTCCGATCAAAAGGATGACATCTTAAAGAAGGCAAACGAAAAGGCCGCGAACATCTTAAAGGACGCAAAGGATCAGTATGACGCCGCCATCAGGGATCTGAACAAAGCATCGGTTAAGGGTGCCGACATCTCAGAACTTGAAAAAAAGAGGCGCTCTCTTGGTGAAAAAACAAAAGGGCGTCTTGAAAAGGCAGCTGAAAGACCTGAAA
>OMRF01000094.1 GCA_900313435.1 uncultured Lachnospiraceae bacterium
CCGCTGCCTGAGGATCGCTCTCCTTGTTCGTCCCAGGAGCAGGTGCCGGCGGAGGACAAGGCATCACGGGCGGATTTGGCATCATCGGAGGATAAGGTCCCATGGGCGGAGCATTAGGCGGCAGATCCTTTTTCTTCTTTTTGTTGTGCCTTGCCACAAGTACGAGGATGATAATGAGCACTATGACGAAAGGCAGGCAGTAGAGAAGGATGATCAGCACGTGAAGGAACACTGCGAAGCCCACGAACATCCCGTCGGAAAGCGATTCGGAAAGGTCGCTCCAGCGATTGTCTTCGGTGACTACGGGATTATTAATATTTATGGTTATCGTCTCATAAGCGACCCTGCTGTCATAGCTTGCCTTAAGAGCCTCATAGGACTCGATATCGGCAGTGACCTTATCTATCCTGTCCTGGATCGTCAATATCTCATCTATCGTCACTGCCTTTGAAAGAAGCTCCTGATAGCGTTTCAGGGCAGTCCTTGCAGACTCGAGCCTGGACTGGTTGTCAGTATATTCATCTGTTACATCCTTCGAGCTCTCGGAAAAATTCTTGATCTTGTAGGTCTCTCTTATCACCTCAAGAAAACCGTCTGCCTTTGCCACCGGAACCCTGAGCGTCATCTTTCCGTTCTCTTCAAAGACGGAAGAATCCTGTACAAAGCCTCCCTCAGCCTCAGCCATGGCAGCGATCTCTGTAAAGACTGCAAAAGCGTTCCCTGCCTCCAGAGTGACACTTGCAGACTTTATGATCTTTAGTTCCTTTAAGGCATCGGAGCTTTCGTTTCTCTTATCAAGCCCGTTACCCGCGGTTGTCCCCACTGAGTCATCCTGGGTGGTCTTTTCCTCCGATGTATCTGCGATCTCGGATATTAATGCGTTTGCGCCGGATTTCCCGGAAAGCTCCGCACCCGAAGGGCCGGCGCAGCCGGAAAAGATCATAGTCACGGAAAGTGTGAGGGCACAAAGAAGCGCAGCGCCAAACAGCTTGGTTTTTTTCATCAAAAGCCTCCTTTCAATCGCTCTTTAAAACCTGTCTCTTATCATTTCAAGCATAGCACGAAGTGCCTTTCCCCTATGACTTATCTCATTCTTCTCCTCCGGGGAAATAGTCGCACTCGTCACATCATAGCCATCCGGAATAAATATGGGATCATAGCCAAAGCCGTTTTTCCCTTCTATCTCATAACCTATCCTGCCTTCCATTGTCTGCCTTGTCACAAGGGCCTCGCCGCCGGAAAACACCGCGGATACAGCACAGACAAACCTCGCCGTCCTCTTTTCATCAGGGACGCCTTCAAGTCTCTTTAGTATCTCATTATTCTTGATGTCATAAGAAGTATTATGTCCCATGAAGCGCGCGGACATTATACCGGGAGCCTTGTCGAGGTAGTCGACCTCAAGCCCTGAATCATCCGCCATCACGAGAACTTGGGAAGGCTCAGGATAACTTTCGTCCACAAGCTTTCTCACGGCTTTTGCCTTTATTATGGAATTATCCTCGAAGCTCTCCCCGTCCTCTTCAGGATCGGCAGACACTCCAGCCTCCTTCATGGAAAGGATAGTAAGGTCAAGCTCTTTAAATATCTCCTTTATCTCCCTTATTTTCCCGGCATTTCCTGTTGCAAATATAATGGTCTTTATCTCACTCATCATTTTCCTCTCCGGCAAGCATCGAAAGTACCGCCTCATAAAGCGCCTGCGCGGCCATCGACTGATACTCGTCATCTTTTAGTTTCATGAGTTCATTAGCATTTGTCATATAACCTATCTCACAGAGAGCGACCGGCATAGTTGCTTCTCTTACGAGATAATCCTCATCCCCGGCGACAATCCCCCTGTCCGTTGAGGAAAGCTTTTCTATAAGCTTTGAAAGGCAGAGGCTTGCGAAGGTCTTTGAAGCGCCGGTCTCGTCTGTCACCTGATAGAGGACCCTTGTTCCTGAAAAGTCGGATTCACGTCCGGATGCAGTAGAGGCACAATGCACTGAAAGCAGGAGATCGGCATCGAGACCCTTTGCAAAAGAAACCCTGTCCTCACTGTTCACGTAAGCGTCAGTCTTTCTCGTGCAGTAAATACCGATCTTACGGGAAGCGATCTCGTTGGAAAAGGCCTCCCTAAGCTTCATCACGATCGAAAGATCGATGTCTTTTTCGATGCTGCCGAAAGCCATGGCTCCGGTCTCAACGCCGCCGTATCCCGGATCCAGCACCACGACGCTGTCATAATACTCCTTAGGCGCCATGTAATCGAAGAAGAGATAATTACCATCACCCGATGGCAAAACCTCGGTTATATCCTTGAAAAAGAGCTTGAATAATCCCCTTCTGTCATTAAATTCAAAGCCGATATCCAAAAGTCCTTCTTTGGTTCCGGCCATGAAGAAGTCCCGGAAATAATCCTCCCTGATGCCCGGAATGGAAAATGAGAAGGTCTTCCCTTCGGAGTTATTGTCATAGGTGATAACGGAAAGATCAAGCTCTGCGGGCAGCTTCATCAGAAGATCGTGGGACTGCGCCTCTTCCTTATCCCTCAAAAACGAGAGCACCGAATAAGACTCACCCTCATCCATATAAACCTCAGCCTTATGCTCCTCTTCTATGGGGCTGTGGTCCTTAAAATAAAAGATCGCAAGAAACGCGCCCCCCATGACAAGGGTCATAAGAAGAGCTATGACAGCCTGTATTTTTTTTTCTGTCCTCACTCCTTCACGCCGCTTTCTTTCAGGTTGGAATAAGCCTTCAGGCAGAGGTTTCCATTGGATTTTTCCTCAACAGAAGTCCAATCAAGCCCGTTTATGGATATGTACCCTTCACCATCCGAAAGATCCACATCGCCATCCATCCGTTCCGAGATATATTCCACAGCCATTGGCTGAGATACGCCGGGTGTAGTGATGGAAAGAATGACCGCGAACCTTTCTCCCGCCGATACGAAGACTGGGTCATCAAAACAGATCGTATAATATCCCTTTTGATCAAGTTTTCCGCTTGCCACGGGCTTCCTCTTTGAAAGATCCTCTTTGCCTGTATAGTCCTCCACCATATAGACCTCGTATATCGTATTCTTCCCGAGAGCGTAAAAGCCGCATGCCGATACGTTTTCATCGACTCCCGCCGTGAATATGTTCGCCGCGAAGACATTCTCTCCGGAATAACCGATCTGCCCCGTCCACCCAAGTAGATCCGACTGATGGATGATCTCAAAACTATCCTGAGACATTACCCTGGAATATGAGACCGCCTGGGAGCCTATGTTTGAGTCATAATATGAAACATAGAAAACACCATTGTCCCCGAAATCCTCGCCCCAGCTGTTCTGGCAGATGAAGGCTCCCTTTCCTCTTGCCTTCCCGCCGAAATCCGAAGCAGGTCTTTCATCATCCCAGCCTATTATCACTATGTCATGGTTGGGTTCCTCTGTTCCTGTATAGCAGTAGGCATTCTTCAGCCCGTTGTAATAGGGCGAGGAAACCATTGAGCCCGTAGAACCATGATCGGAATAAATAGAGGAAGTAACTCCTCCATCCTTGTATATGGCAAGCTTGATAGCGTCGATGTCGTCAGCGGAAAAGATCTCTGCCTCCTGAAGATGGTATTTCCTGCCGGTCGGATCACCCTGCGAAGAGACAGGTCCCTTCCATGAGAGCAGATAGGCAAGTGCCTGGGAATAATCTCCTCCGGTTTTTCCTTTAAAGGAATATCCCCTGTTCTCTACCATATCCCCGGTCTGAAAGGCGGTGACATCCTCCGGCAGAAGAACCGACTCCATTGCCGCTATAGAGGCGTGAGCCCAGCATGTAGACTCCGAGCCCTGATTCAGAACAGGAGGGACCCTTCCCTCATCCCGAAGGTCAAAGGTCTTCGGAAGGGAGAGGGGCGTGGCATTCTCAGAGGAAAGCTCTATCTGCCTTTTTGCCCCCTCTGAACCTATAGTGCATGAAAAACCGAAAATTGCTGCAATATCTTTGATCGGAAGAAAAATTGTCCTGTTCAGGACGAGAGGTGCCTCTGAGAGTGTGACATCCTGTCCGTTGATCTCCCCCTCAAGGATCCCGGGATGCATGAGGACAGAATCCGAACCTCTTTTCACATAGATGTCGTTCCCGTTATACATATGGGCATTGCAGGAAAAGATATCTCCTATCATTTCGAGACTTCCCATTGGCTCAAGCCGCACGTTCATATAGATATCCGAGGGATAAAGCCGTACCCTGACTCCGTCCATGGTCACGAAAACATCGTAATTTTCATTAAGGCTCTGGGCAATTAGAGGATCAAAAACAGCTCCCTCAAGAGCTGCTCCCCTAAAGGCTTTGACCTCGGTATACTGGTCCGGTATATGCAGCGCCTGGAACAAAACAAGGACAGTTATTGCCAGCGCGAGCGCGATATATCTGATAAACTATTTCAACTCCGTCTCCTCGGAGGCTTCGCCCCCATATATTCATACAGATATGTAGTCAGATCTCCGTTCTTGATCTTCCTGTTTTTGTCAGCCTTTCTTCCGATACATTTTTCAGCCTCAGAATATGAAGTGATGAAAAATAATGACCAATCCGAAAGTCCCCTGTAGGAAGCTCCAAGTTCGGTATAAAGCTTAGAAAGGGCCTCATCATCCCCCTTTGAAAGTCTCTCGCCGTAGGGAGGATTCGTAATGATGAAACCGTATTTCTTCGGATGGGACAAAGAGCTTACCTCTCTCCTTTGAAAATGAATCAGATCAAGGACTCCGGCCCTGTCTGCGTTTTCACGGGCAGTCTTTACGGCTTCATCTGAAATGTCATAGCCCTGGATATCAGTCTTTACATCAAATCTGATATTGGAACGGGCTTCTATCCTTGCTTCCTTCCAAATCTTCTCCGGAACAAGATTGTCCCAGGCCTCAGCCGTAAAACTTCTTGAAAGCCCCGGGGCAACATTCATCGCGATGAGAGCCGCCTCGATCGGAATAGTGCCGCTTCCGCAGAAGGGATCCACAAGTATTCTGTCAGCATGCCAGGGAGAAAGGCTTATGAGTGCGGCCGCAAGGGTCTCCTCAATCGGAGCCTTCACTCCGGACAGCCTGTAACCCCTCTTATGAAGTGAGGGTCCGGTAGTATCAA
>OMRF01000159.1 GCA_900313435.1 uncultured Lachnospiraceae bacterium
CCCGTCCCGGGGGTCCATTATCAATCCTTCAGACAACATAGCGGTACAACATATACACCGTTATCCATCTGATATGCTACTTTATTTTTTGTAACAACCATCAAAAAAGCCGGCTTTCCTGTCTTTTCATAGTCAATATCATCAGCAATCTTAACCAGATTGTCTGCAGCCTTCTTGATATCAGCATCTCCACCAAGTTTTACCTCAATAAGCGCCCAGGTTCCATCATTAAACTGCAGCACAGCATCAGCTTCTCTTTTCTTTGAATCTCTATATTTATAAACACGAGCACCAATTGCATCTGCATACACCCTGAGGTCATGCACGACTAAAGATTCAAATAAGAATCCGAAAGTCGTAATATCTTTGAATATTCCCTCCGGTGTGATCCCAAGTGCCGCCGCGCCGATTGAAGGATCTGTAAAATGCCTTGTTTCCTTCGTTCTGATGGCTGTCTGGCTTCTTAAGTTCGGATTCCATGCAGGAAGTTCCTCTATAACATACAAGTTTCTAAGCGCGTTCAGATATTTTGCGAACACATCCTTATCAAAGGTTTCATCGCTTCCCATGCAATCCGAAAGAAGGGTTGTGTCTGCAGCAGGTATTGATACATTTCGGGCATATGAACGCATAAGCTTCCGGGCTTTCTGTTCATCCCTTCTAAGCGGAATATCTTTTAACGAGAAAATGTCATCTGTAACTACAACCTCATAATAATCCCTTGCCTGAGCCAGTGCGATATCTCTTTCCTTACCAATTGCAATCGGCCAACCGCCTCTGCAGACGTAATATGCATAATCATTTATGTCTTTTTTCGACATTGCGTTAGAAAAATTTCCATTCTTTAAATCAAGCAATGATACGGCACCGTTACTGTCTCCGGTCTCATATAAAGACATCGTCCGCATCATTTTTCGGATGATTCTCCCATTACCCGTGTGTCTGCTGGCTCCGACTTCCGTTTCCCGACTGTTCTTATCTGTAACACTTCCAGTGAGAATATACTGTCCAAACTGCCCGGCCTTATCAACTTCATACTTAACTTGATCCCAAATAAAAGAAACATGCTGCCATTCATCGACAAGTATCGGCTTGGGGCCATAGTTCAGAAAATTTGTCGGAGATATTTTTGCCAGTTCTATAAATTCATTCCTTGATTCGAGCGGCATAAGATCTATGACTGTCTTTGCATACCTTTTTGCCGTAGTCGATTTTCCACACCATTTAGGACCTACGATTACCAATGCGCCCTTGCTCTTCAGGGTAAATTCTACTACTCTATCGAATATCCTTTGAATATACCCGTCTTCACTCATCGTATTTTCTCTCCATTTCACTCAGAAGAATAATCACTCCAATGTGCCTCATTTGTGGATATTCTATGATAAATCGGAAGAAAAAACAATATTAAATCGGAGAAATGTACGATGTCGAATCGGAGAAAAGTTCAACTTTTGAACGAAGAATTGTAATGGACCCCCGGGACTGTCCCGGGGGTCCAAAACCGGGGACCGAGTCGGGGGTCCATTCAGATTCCCAGAGCCTCAAGTACCTCGTCCACTTCCATGCCGTCAAAATTTACCTTCAGCAAAAGGTCAGTATATTGGTCGGTGATGGCCACCGCATTACCCATAACGATATTTACCTCTTCATAAAGCTGATCAGCAGATAATCCCATAGGAAGGGGAACCGTAAGACGATAGCTTAGGATGCTCCTTTTGCCGTCAAGGACAAAGGCTCCGCAGGGCAGGTAATTATTGATGATGGCAAGGGCTTCATAGAGCTTTCCCTTGTTTTCCTCTTTGATATCATCCGCCACCGTGACGGATGCCACAAAATGCTGCACGCTGTCTTCCTCTCCGCCGACCGGCATAAAGAAAAACTCGCCTATAGCACCGTCCTCCGAGTCAAATCCCATCTCGTCAAAGACTACCCTGAGCACTTCAACGGACTCTTCATCCTGTGCATCCGAAAGCTGGGCGGCAAGCATCTGCTCTTCAAGCTCCCCTAAGATCTTATTAAGAACTTCATGACGACTCTCATTTATTGTTTTCATGGTCATAATCGTTTCCTCCGTAAAATAGTATTCTGTTACCTGCCTGACATTTTCCGCGAAAGATGATATATATCCGGTCTCTTCTTTTCCGCGTCGTACTTAAGCCCAAAGGCTTTCACAAGCTGTATGTATCCC
Organism: uncultured Lachnospiraceae bacterium; assembly: GCA_900313435.1. Classification (GTDB taxonomy): domain Bacteria; phylum Bacillota; class Clostridia; order Lachnospirales; family Lachnospiraceae; genus RUG306. Next base: position 2,192 of record OMRF01000159.1, read on the forward strand.
TCGCGATCCTCATCGCTTACGATCGCTCCCGGCGTGAAGAGCTTGGTGTAGACAAATGTAGCGTACTTTTTTGCGATCTGATCGGATGCGCTTGCCATGTCCGAATACCCGGCAGCAGCGGCAAGGCGCCGCCTTAACTGTGCCTTAAAATCCTTGGTATTGTAAATCTTTTTCCCTTTCTTTTCCAATGCATCCAATGCATTCTTGTAGCAAAGGTTAAAGTTCATGTACTGGTCAAACATGCTCTCCTGAATGTTCCCAAGATTAACCGCATTCAATATGCCGGAGACGACGGTGGATGCAAGGATGCCGATGGTGAAATAGAGTTCTCCGACACCCGGCAGAAGCAATGGGACAACGGAAGTCGCGCTGATCACTGTGTCTATCGCCCCGAATGCCGTTTTGTGGGCACTCATCTTTTTGGCAAGCGTTGCCATATTTTTTTCATAGCGTTCTTCCCTTTTCTTTTTCAGCCTTTCCTTTTCTTTTCTTAGCCTTTCATCATCCCTTTTCTTCTTTTCCTCGTCAGAAAGCTCAATTTCTTCCTCTTCATCGGAATCCAGATCAGAAAGCTTCTTCTCCTGTTCTTCCTCATCATTTATCAGATTTTTTGGCAGGCTATACTTCTTTTCAAAATAATCCGAAGCCTTATTGGCATTTCTTATATCAAGCCCGCCGGATATGGTCTTATAGGTATTGATGGCAGTGACAGTGGATGCTACCGTAAGCCCTGCAATGCGCACTCCCTTGGAGAACTCGACCTCCACTCCGGAGCCATACTCCGGCTTGGCGAATTGTTTCCCTGCTTCAATGCTTTTCCAGACATCCACCCCGGTGGAACTCAGGGTTTTTAAGATTTCCGTAACTGAGATTACTATGTCCCCGGCATGCATGTTCCCTGCATTATCATACAGGCTGTACATCGCCGCCACTGCCGCGATCACATTTCCAATGGCTGCCACAGATGTGCCGGTAATACTTCCGGCATAAAGGTTTGCCTTGCCTATCTGGCTTTTACTAAGCCCCCACGTCGATTTGCTTTCCTGACCTGCCATCCCCTTTACCTTATCGAGGCCTTGTCCTACATTGACTGCAAGCATATGTGCAACGTTGCCGGCAGAATCCCCGGCGCCTTTTACCGCAGATCCATGTAATCCAGCGTAGGTTGCCACATCGGCTTTGTTTGTATTGGGACGCGAGGCATGATCTGTTTTTAAGGCATCATCCGCATCAAAGAGACGCTTCATTATCTTCTTGGCCTCTTCGCGCTTCGCATTTACCTGCCTTTCCAGCTCGGCTTTTCTGTCCTCTTTCTTTACGGCAAGAAAGTTAATGGAAAGATCCCTTAGCTCCCTGTTAACGATGTAAAACTCGCCTAAAAGTATGTGCCTCTTTTTTACAGGATCCTTTTCATTCTGTGCAATTTCTTCACCATCTTTCCGCTTGTCTTGGTCTTTACGTGCTAAATACGTGTCCTCTTCAATGCGGTAAGCATCCTTGATAAGCTTCTTATAAGTCTTGTTTGCCGCAAGTGCCTCAGTGACCTTGTTTATATAGGTGTAGGTTCCCGTGAGATGGGGGATCAGCTTGAATTTTGAGGCAAGCATCTTATCCTTTATATTTTCTAAGTTCGGGATATAATTGGTCTGCGACTGGTACACATCCATAACCCCCGGCTCTTTCCTGTGTCCGGTCTCTATGAGATAGTACATAAAAAGCCGCTCCCTCTTTGTCTTTTTCAAAAGGGATGTCACGATCTCCCCGTGATGATTCCTTACCGCAAAGAATCTTCCGAGCAACCCCGCATTATTGTAGTTTCGCAAAAACCAGCGGTCAACCCTGTCAAGCGCGGCAAGCTGCCCCTGGTTTAAGTTCTTATCCACTTCCTTATCAGAAAGCACCTCATCCGTTTCTGTTGCCTCTCCCCACTCATCGGCATGACTTACCAGCATATCCTCCGTGGGATCCTTAAGCGCCTCCTTTACTTTTTCATCTTTCTTCTCAAGGAAAGAGAGCACTTTTTCCTTGTTCTTGTAGTTTTTATACTTATTTATTATCTCAAAAATGGCGGGGTCGCTCTCCTTCGCAATTTTGCTATGGGAGGCCTCATATATTTTTATGTCTTCTTCATAAGGCTTAAAAAGAAGGAGTATCTCGCTTATCTTTTCCCTTTCCCTGCCCTCCTGAAAGGCAAAGTGTTTGGCCCATTTTCCGTAAAGCTCGGATAGCTGAAGCAGCCTGATCTTTGTCTTGCTTGAATACCGTTTCCCCAGTTCCTTGATCTCCCCAGCCGTCATCTGTGGTTCGGGTTCCTTTTTATTAACAGTCTCTCCGGTGCTCTTGAAAAAGGCATCCGTAAGCTCCGCAAGCTTGTAGGCCCCCGCCTGCCGATAAGTACCCGTGTCCGTTCTGCGGTTGCCCCTGTGAAGATTCACATATGCGGTGGCAGCACTCGAAAGCTGCACTATGGCAGCGATAGCATCCACGGAGACATCCTGTGTAGAAATCTTTTTACTGCGAATGTCCTCTCCGAGTTTCTTTACACGAAGATATGCGTCCTTGAGATGCTTGTATGACGCGGAATCATTTTTATCATCCTTAAACACCTGGGCAAAGGTGGGTCCATGAAACACAATCGGTCCATCTACTTTAAGGAAATCCGCAACCTTAAAGAACGCTAAAAAATAATCCTGTTCAAATGCCTTGTCTGCAAGAACATTTTCGTCCTGCTTGTCTTTGGCCTCTTCCTCTTTCTTTTCCTCCAGCATCAAATTCTCTTTAAAACCTGTATCAAATCTTTCGAGATTTTCCTGTATCTCTGGTTTTATTTGATCCGTGAGGCTTTTTAGCTCATCCTCGTTAAGCAAAAGATCTGACATTTTCCCGCTTCCTCCTTTTATTATTGATGGACCCCCGGGACGGGGTCGGGGGTCCATTATACACAGAAATAGCCGCCCCGGTTCTGCGAAAACCGAGCGGCTTTTCTAAGCTAATCTTTTTGAACGTTGCAAAGGATAGTTTTCTTTATATCATCCGCATTTATTCTATACTCAGTTTTTTGAAGCTGTTCTGCATCATAAAGAGTAGTTTTCCCTGCCCCGTTAACACCAGCAACAATCGTGTACTTTTTCATGTTAGTTCGCTTTCCTCTCAAGTACTTCTCGTTGCTTCTTCTGAAGAAGATAATCTCCAATCATTTCATAGAAATCCTTCTCGTCTTCACTTTCACTCTCAAGGACAAGCTGCAGTGTATCCTGAGTATTTAACTTTGATATTTCTCTATATATATCACTATATTTCTTGACATCGCACATATCATTCACCTCGCATTCGCTACATTCTACCATAGATTGGCGATTAATGTGTATCGTTACTTTTCGGTTTTAATGGACCCCCGCCCCCGTCCCGGGGGTCCATCAAAACAAAGACATTTGTCCGTCCTTTATGACAAGCGGCTTCATATCGCTTGCATCCTTTACCTGTTCATCAGGTCCCAATACATCACAGAGGATCGGGGACTTGGGATCGTATTTCGCCATGTGTTTTTTTACGCTGTCCGGGCTATAGTTTGCATAGCAATATACGCACCCGTTACCACAGGAATTATGAGCGCCTATTTCCTTGCTGGCCATGCATCTGCAAGCTTCTCTCTGTCCCGCATCCTTAATAATCTTCTTGATATCTTTTATCTTTCCGCCGGTTATCTTCTCGATCAGAGCCTTATCTATACAGGCATTATGTTCTATCCCCAACTCATCAAGATCTATCTCTTCGGCACAGGTCGCCACGACCATATGCCTTTCTTTTGCAATATCCCGGATCTTGATCGCCATATCACGCATCTCGTCAGGCGTAAGGTCACGCACCCCAAAGATTGCATAGCACTGATGTTCTTTGCATAAGTGTCTACAAAACTGAATACACACTTTTCAGTATAACCATCAAGAGCTTCCGCTATTTGTACGAAGGCATTGATATGATAGTCGATGGAATAACGATCATTAACAAGGATGGGGTCATATCTCCATATGACTTTTTCCGGCCCGATCTTTTCCGACAGCTGTTGGAAAGCAGGAATAATGGCTCCCTTTTTATCGGGGAGATGTGTTTCCACATCATGTCCGTAGCCCGTGAGCGTGAATTGAAAATAAAAACAATAATCCTTAAGCTGATCCAGCTTGGGGATCAAGGGAATTGGATTCTTGGTCCAAAAAACAATACAGTCCACCAAATCAGGGGTCAGCAAAACTCTTAACGGTTGATCGTTCATCGGGTTCCTTACTATGGCAAACCCTTCATGAATCCTGTTCATAAACCATTCCGAGAAGAACGCCGGAATGTCAGTCCGACGACTTGCGCTGATGATCATACGATCTTTCCTTTGAATATTGATCTGTCGCGCTTTTACGCGTATCAATAAAGATTCCCCTTACCCGCCCTCGTCTGTCAGTTGACAATAAGTAGTAACAATACCCCGTAAATGTACATATGTAAAATTACTGAGCGTACATTATACGAAAAGGGAGTTGAACCCCACATGTGCTCTGCATGTTGCCCAGAGTGCGGTTCATTCTCAACCGCAAGAGATCATGCCCACCCTTACAGACTACCAACAAAAATCATATCAAATCTGTTGTCCAGTTCAGTCCCTGGATTGTTTCATCTGTCTCTCTGAGTTCTTTCGAAAGCTTATCCAGTTCCTTCTGAAGCTCTGAAACAGACACTGTACTGAGTATCCGTATCTCTGTCTTTGAATAACGTGATATTTTCTCACTTGCAGTATTCAGAAAACTTCTCATAATACCTATCTTCTGCTTAAGGCAATCCCGCTTCGCTATCAGATCGGTAAGTGTTACATCACCGCTCTTTGTCTCATTATTTGTATGGTTAATGCGAGCAATAAGCTCCTCAAGCCTTTCAAAATCCTTATTAAGCTCCGAAAGCAGCTCCTGCGGATCTTCTGACGGCTTTTCACCATCCTGTACTCTGGCGTTGTTATTCAATCTTCCGCCAAGTTCTGAAATCCTGCGCTGTAAATCTGCTCTTTCCGATAATGCCGTTGCTAACTTCATCTTCTACCCCCTCGCTTTCTCGATAATTCCAACAAATTAGGTGCCTGACACCGTTACCCGCCAATTCTCCGCATATACTTCATCGGCACACTTTTTGTAAGCCACACTCCATTTACAGAACGGTAAAACAAATATCCGTCTTTATGCATTTCAGCGCTATTCACGACATATATAACCGGCTTACCGTGACGCATTCCTACTTTGCGTGCAGTTTCCTTATCCCCGGACAAATGCACATACAATCTCGATTTTGGGATCAATCCCTGCTGCTCTATTGACGCTGTATATTTCTCGCCAGTGCCATGGTACAGTATCTCCGGCGGATCTACCTCTTCAAGTTCCACATCTACGGGTATAGAATGCCCTTGATTCGCTCGGATAAGCGTTTCGTCCTCATTGAAGGAATACCTCTGCTTTTCATCCCCGGCAACAATCCTCTCCAGCATCTCCATGTCTATAGGATGCGTTTTATTGATCCCTGCGATCAATTCATCAACATTTGCCCAACCATGCTCATCAAGCGTTATGCCGATGACTTCCGGTTTATGTCGGAGTATAAGCGATATGAACTTACTTGTATCTTTATCCTTAGACAATATCCTTTTCCTTCCGCTATTCTATTTTTGGGGGGTATTCTTTCTCATGTGGTACCGGGATATAAACCATCACAAGCAGTATCATCTTCGGGACGGGGTTGTGGGGCTATTGTACGAAACCCAGTACAATGGGCCCCCGGGACAGTCCCGGGGGTCCATTATTCGGATTGACTTTTTTCCTTTACCATAGTATTATGCTTTGAAAGAAATGGGTTTTTGTCTGGTAAGCGATCATTCGCCGAGAGAGTTGCTCGTTTCTTTTTTTATGTCTATAACGTCATACAAATAC
>OMRF01000282.1 GCA_900313435.1 uncultured Lachnospiraceae bacterium
CTCCGTCCTTGGTATGGAGTAATATTCGTCAAAGCCCCTGAAATGGTCGATACGTACTATGTCGTACAACTGGGCGCATCTTTTCATCCGGCTCACCCACCAGGCGAAATCCGTATCCCTGTGGTATTTCCAGTTGTATACCGGATTTCCCCAGCGCTGCCCGTCAGGAGCGAATCCATCCGGAGGACAGCCCGCGATGTTCACTGGAACATGATCCTCATCAAGTTCGAACAACTCCGGCGACTCCCAGACATCGGAGCTGTCTTCAGCAACGTAGATCGGTATATCCCCTATTATCTTTATCCCGTTTGAATTCGCGTATTTTCTCAGCTGGTACCATTCCCTCTCGAATTCATACTGCATGAACTCGTAGAAGAGCACCTCTTTCTTGTACTTCTCGGCAGCCTTTTTCACCGCGTCCTTCTGATGCAGCCTGATATCCTTAGGCCAGGTGGAAAAGCTCTTTCCTCCGAAGGAATCCTTCAGTGCCATGAAAAGGGCATAGCCCTTGAGCCAGAAAGAATTCTTTTTGACATATCTCTGAAATTTCTGATCATCTTCAATGCCACTGTTTAAAAAGGCCTTTTTGAAAAGCTTGAACCTCGTTTTATAGAGCCAGCCGTAGTCTATGTCGTGGGGATCCTGTGATCTCACTCCGGCGACCGTCTCCTTAAGATCGGCCTCGGAAATCCAGCCTCTTTTGACCAGTGTGTCAGGATCTATAAAATAAGGATTTCCGGCGTACACCGAAAAGCTCTGATAAGGAGAGTCCCCGTAGCTCGTAGGTCCTATGGGAAGTATCTGCCAGTAGGTCTGCCCCGCCTTCTTCAGAAAATCAACAAACTCATAGGCCTCCTTTGAAAAGCAGCCTATTCCGTATTTCGAAGGGAGTGAAAATAACGGCATCAGTATTCCGGCACTTCTCTTGTTCACGTTTTCATCGCTCATATCTTTCCCCTTTCCTATCCTTTCCTCTGCCAATTGGACAAAACGGCCCCCTCTCCCATGGGGAGAAAGAGCCGCCTTGAATTATCATATCAGGATCGACAACACCATCATCTGCTCAGGAAGTTCTCAATGGATTCCACGGCCTTTTCCTCATCATCGCCCTCAGCGTCTACGGTAACTATGGTTCCCGGAAGAAGAACGAGGGACATCATTCCCATGATGCTCTTTGCATTCACCTTCTTTGTATCCATCTCAAAATACACACGGCTGTGGAACTGATTTGCCAGTGAAACGAGATGGGCTACCGGCGTTGATTCCATGGATGAGTCCATATGAACAGTTACATTTTTTCTCACAAGAATCCTCCTCTGCTATTCCTCGATCGACTCCGCGATCTCAACAAGCCTTCTCAATCTGTGATTCACACCGGACTTTCCTATAACGGGTGTACACATTTTTCCAAGCTCCTCGAGCGATAACTCGGGATGCAGGAGTCTTTGCTCCGCGATCTCCAAAAGACTCTTGGGAAGTGAGGAAAGCCCTCGCGTCCTTTCGATGAGCCTTATGGCAGCCACCTGCTTCACGCTGGCGCTCACGGTCTTTTCGATGTTCGCAGTCTCACAGTTCACCCTGCGATTGATGTTTCCGTTCATCTCCTTCGTCACCCTGCCGCTCTCAAAGAAGAGATATGAGGAATCGGCCCCCATCAACGCAAGTACCGAGGCAATGTCCTCTGCTTCCTTCAGGTAGACCACGGTCTTTCCCTTCCGAAGCACCTTCTTTGCTCCAAGGGAAAACCCCCGCAGGATATCAATAAGGATGTCAGCTGCCTCTTCATTACGAGACGCGATCTCAAAGTGGTAGGAGCTCACAGGATCTGAAACGGATCCCGCTGCAAGAAACGCGCTTTTAAGAAACGCTTTTCTGCAGCACGGCTGCATCAGGATGATGTCATTTGAAAGATGCCATTGTCCGTCTTCCCCTTCTTCAATACAAAGGGATTCCAAGAGTCTGTCCTGGTCTTTTGGACAAATATCTGACAAATCATCACAAGACGATATATTAAGGACTTTTTTTGTCAAAGTAAAGTAGATACGGCGCATTTCGGGCTTTACCCCCTCCAAAAATACAGGGCCTCCTCCGTTATTTTTTATGAATTTTCCCGAAAAAAGCACTGCCGCTGACAGAAAAGCCAGCGTGCAGTGCCTTGCCATATTTGTCTTTTTTGAAAGTTCGTTTCTTACATCCTCTGAAAAAGACATTGTCCTTTATTCCGGTCGAAGACGGGGCTTCCCGGCAAATCTGATTTCCGGTACAAGCTCGACCCCCGAGTTTTCCTTTACCCTTTCTATGATGATGTCTCTGAGCTCTTTGATATCAGCGGTCTTCGCCTGTCCCTTGTTGATAATGAAACCGGCGTGCTTATCGGAGACCGCAGCGTCACCCACTGAGAAACCCTTCAGCCCTGCATCCTCTATAAGCTTTCCAGCAAAATATCCCTCGGGCCTCTTGAATGCACTCCCTGCGCTGGGGTATGTGAGCGGCTGCTTTTCAGTCCTCTTTTCCATGAGTTCCCTCATGGAGGCTTCTATGTCCTCCCTTTTTCCGGGAGTGAGAGAAAGCTTCACCGAGAGTACCACCTCGGAAGGAGTAAGAGGAGCTTCGGAAAATGTCTCCTCGGAAAACCTGCTGCTCCTGTATGAAAGCCTTAACCCTGCCTGATCATAGATCTTGATGTTTCCAGCCCTGTCAACCACGCGGACCGAGTGGACTATATCCTTCATCTCACGTCCATAAGCTCCGGCATTCATGAACAGCGCCCCGCCTATGGTGCCGGGTATTCCCGACGCGAACTCAAGGCCGGAAAGCTGCTCCTCCTTTGCCCTGTTGGCTGCCTCTGAAAGAAGTGTGCCCGCAGAGACTTCCATAAAGTTTTCGGAAACCGTGATGCCGCCCATGTTCTTTCCAATAAGAATAACGACACCGTCGAAGCCTTCATCATCAAAGACAACATTACTGCCGTTTCCGATGACGGCATAGGGCTCCCCGATCTTTGAAAAAATATTGAGAAGACGGATAAGCTCTTTCTCCGTGGGCCTTATAAGACAGGCCGCCTTTCCTCCGACCCTGAAGGTCGTAACGGAGGACAGGGGCACATCGACCGCCACGTCCGCAGCATATGATCTTATCTGCTCTATCAGTGATACATCCATACCATTATCGATCAGAAACTCAAGCCTTCAGAAGAAATGCGAGATATCCTCTGTAAGCTTCGTATACATCAACCTTGCTCGTGATCTCCCAGGGAGCGTGCATATTCAGTACAGCGACTCCTGAATCGATCACGTTCATATCGTAGTTCCCGAGTATGTAAGCGATGGTTCCGCCGCCGCCCTGGTCTACCTTTCCAAGCTCGGCGGTCTGGAAGGAAACCTTTGCGTCATCAAATACCTTCCTCACAAGACCGACAAATTCAGCGGAGGCGTCGTTGCTCCCTGACTTTCCGCGGGAGCCCGTGTACTTGTTCAGAACCAGCCCGCGTCCGAAGAATGCACAATTCTTCTTGTCCATCACTTCAGGATAATTGGGATCAAAGGCCGCCGATACATCGCTTGAGAGAGCCTTTGAATTCTTGAGAGCCCGTCTTACCGAAAGCTCCGATTCCTTTCCTTCCGTAAGGAGGATGAGCTCCGCCACAGTATTTTCAAAGAAGGTTGACTGCATTCCGCTGGCGCCAACCGAGCCTATCTCTTCCTTGTCCACAAGAAGGCAGGCTGAAGTCCTGTCCGGAATGCCCTTGAAATCCTTTATTGCGCGGTATGAGGGATAAGCGCAGGATCTGTCGTCCTGACCATAACCCATTATCATGCTGCGGTCAAAGCCGTAATCCCTAGCTTCTCCTGCGGGAACAACCTCTATCTCCGCTGAAAGGAAATCCTCTTCCTCAATCCCGTATTTCGCCTTCAGAAGACGAAGCACATTCAGCTTTACAAGATCCTTCTTGGCAAGCGACTTCGCCTCCGAAGCGCTCACACCGCTTGCCTTCAGGAATTCCTCCGCGTCCTTTTCAGTCAGAGGACGGCTTCCCACAAGAACGTCAAGGGCCTCACCCTCGACCACCTTATTGCCCTTCTTTTCAAGCTGCGTTGAGGCAAGATGGATGAGAAGATCGGAAACGCCAAATACCGGATCCCCGGGATCGTCTCCTATGTTCACCTTAACTACGGTGCCGTCCTTTTTCGCCACCACTCCATGGAGCGCCAGCGGAAGTGTCACCCACTGATATTTCTTGATACCGCCGTAATAATGCGTGTCAAGAAGAGAAAGATCGTTATCCTCATAGAGGGGGTTCTGCTTTATATCCATCCTGGGAGAGTCAATGTGGGCGCCGAGGATGTTCATCCCCTCTGAAATGGGGCGCTTTCCAATAATGAACATCGCAAGTGCCTTCCCGTGATTCGTGAGAAAAACCCTGTCTCCGGGAACTAACTTCTTCTTTGTTCCCACAATCTTTGAAAGATCCTTGAAGCCGGATTCAGCAGCAAAATAATCCGCGCACTCCCTCTCGGTCTTGTGAGTGGAGATGAAAACTCTGTACTCCTCACAGAATTTCATAAGCTTCTTTTCATCTGCGCTCTTTTCCTTGTACTTTGCCCAGGCATTCTTTCTTTCCATCACAACCTCTTTTCCAAAAATAATATTATTACTTTTAAAGTGCCTTCTTAATCATGCATTTTCTTTAAGATTTATCTGCACCCTGCGATACAGCTCCTCGGCGGCGTTGTAACCCATCTTCTTTTGTCTGTAGTTCACCGCGGCTGTTTCGCAGATCACGGCAAGGTTCCGTCCGGGTCTGATCGGAAGGGAATGGCATACCACCTGATTTCCAAGTATATCCATATGCTCATCCTTCAATCCGAGCCTGTCGTATTCGGTCTCCCTGTGCCAGTCCTCAAGCTTGATCACAAAATCGATCTCCTGGCTGTCCTTCACGCACTCAACACCGAAAAGACTCTTCACGTCTATGATCCCGATACCGCGAAGCTCTATCAGATACTTCGTCACCGAAGGCGATGCGCCTATCAGAGTGTTCTCATTTATCTTTCTTATCTCGACCACATCATCGGCCACAAGTCTGTGACCACGACGTATCAGCTCGAGGGCTGCCTCGGATTTTCCTATGCCGCTCTCCCCCGTGATGAGAAGACCTTCACCGTAAACATCCACGAGAACTCCGTGGATAGAGGTCGTAGGCGCAAGCTCGTAATTGAGCATATATATGAGCTCCGCCATGAACCCGCTGGTCCCGCGGTCGGTACCAAGGAAAGGTATGCCGTATTCACGGGCGATCTTGATGGTCGCTTCGGAAGGACGGAAGCTTCTGCAGAAAATAACACAGGGAACCTCATGGCTCACAAGCTCCCTGAATGCCTCTGTCCTTTCCTCCGGTGCCTTCTTGTCAAGATAAGCCCATTCCACCATCCCGATGAGCTGGATACGGCCGGCCTCAAAGTGCTCATAGAAACCGTTCAGCTGAAGCGCCGGACGGTTGATATCCGCAGTCTTCACTATGCATTTTGAAAGATCTATCTCCGGGGTGAAGTTTTCAAGCCCCAGCCTCTTCGCGATCTTTGAAAGATCAGCTCCTGCTTCCATCCTATTTTTCCCCTTCCGTCTTATGAAGATAATTATATAGGTTTTCCGCTGCTTTCCTGTTCATCTCAGGCACCTTGAGGAAGTCATCGACCGTACACTCCTTCATTTCAAGATAGCCGGAAAACTCCCGCATCAAAGCCTTTCTCCTCGCTGGCCCTATCCCGTCCACCTCATCAAGGAAGGAATGCACCTCGTTCTTACCCCGAAGAGAGCGGTGATATTCGATAGCAAACCTGTGCGCCTCATCCTGAAGTCTGGTCACAAGCTTGAAGCCCTCGGAGGAACGGTCTATCGGTATCTCCTTATTATTAAAATAAATGCCTCGGGTCCTGTGCTTTGAATCTTTTACCATTCCGGCAACCGGAATGTCAATATCAAGCTCCTTTAGGACAGAAAGCGCTATGTTGACCTGTCCTTTTCCTCCGTCCATCATGATGATGTCCGGAAAGCGTACAAAACTTGAATGCTGAAGATGCTCCGAGTCTTCTTCACCAATACTCAGCCTTTGAAGCTCGTCCTTTCCATGAAGGAAACGCCGCGTAAGAACCTCCCTCATTGAGGCATAATCATTTGGTCCCTCCACCGTCCTCAGCCTGAATTTCCTGTAATCACTCCTCTTCGGACGCCCGTTCTCAAATACCACCATTGAACCCACCGACAGAAAACCTGAGGTATTGCTGATATCGTAGGCTTCCATCCTGACTATCTCAGGAAGTCCCAGCAGTGAAGCTATCTCCTTTACTGCTCCTATGGTGCGTCCTTCCTCAGCCTTCAGCCTTTCCCTGTCCTTTGAAAGGATGAGGTCAGCGTTTTTCTCCGCAAGGTCAATGAGCTTTACCCTGCTGCCCCTCTTCGGAGCCTTAACAGACACGGAAGATCCCTTCTTTTCAGAAAGCATCTCACTGAGCAGTTCCATCTCCGGGATCTCGTCCTTTATCAATATCTCCTTCGGGATGAAGGGCGTGCCGGAATAATACTGTGAAAGAAAGTGCGAAAGCGGGCTTTCCCCTTCGTTCATCACTGAAAGCCGAAGGAGATAATGTTCTCTCCCTATCAGCTTCCCGCCCCTTATGAAGAAGATCTGGACCACGGCATCCTCTGAAACGGGTTCGCCGTTTTCCGAAAAAGCGCTCCTTGAGATCGCCGCGATATCTATGTCCTCTTCGGAGGAGCCGGTGACATTCTGCCGCTTCATACAGTCGTGAATGCTCTGTATGAGATCCCGGTACTTTGCGGCAAGCTCGAATTCAAGCTTTTCGGAAGCCTCCTCCATCTTCTTTCGAAGGGCGGCTTCCTCCTCCTTGTAATTTCCTCCCAGAAAATCAAGGGCTCTTTTTACCGCCTGATCATATGTTTCCTTCGATACGGTTCCTGCGCATACGCCGCTGCACTGCTTCATGTGATAGTTCAGGCAGGGTCTTTCCTTCCCGATGGACTCCGGAAATTTCCGTCCGCAGGTTCGAAGAGAGAAAAGCTTGTTTACAAGATCTATAGTCTCCCTTACGGAATCAGCGGAGGTAAAGGGGCCGAAATATCTGTTTTTGTCCTTCTTCGCCCTTCTTGAAAACATTACCCTCGGATATTCCTCTTCAAGAGTCACCTTGATATAGGGGTAGGTCTTGTCGTCCCTTAAGAGGGTATTATATTTCGGGCGATGCTCCTTTATCAGATTATTTTCAAGTATGAGTGCCTCAAGCTCGGAGGAGACCACTATGTATTCAAAGCGGTCTATCTCTAAGACCATCTGTCTTTTCTTCAGGCCCTCGTCATGAGAAGGCTGAAAGTACTGATGCAGGCGCTTTGTAAGGCTCTTTGCCTTACCGATGTATATTATCTTATCGCTCCTGTCATGCATGATATATACGCCGGGAGCCTGTGGTACCTTTTTCAGTTCTTCTTCGATGTTGAAGTCAGACATCACTCTCCGTCTGGATCAGCTTCTCATCCGGCTTCTCATCTTCGGGCGATATTGTATTGGAAGGATCCGTAGCTGCAGCATCAAGCGTGATATCGGCATCCTCCTCGGTCTCAGGCAGCCCCTCTATCATACGGAAAAGCTTCATGAATTCCTTTCCGGTGATCGTCTCCTTCTTGTAGAGATAAGCCGCTATCCTGTCCAGCGTATGCCTGTGCTCTGAAAGAAGTGAGTATGCCTCATCATAGCAGTTCTTTATCATCCTGTTCACTTCGCCGTCGATCCTGGATGCCGTCTCCTCGCCGCAGGTAAGCTGGGCGCGGCCCTCAAGATACTGATCGGCGACGGTGGCAAGTCCCATCATGCCGAAGGTCTCTGACATACCAAAGCGTGTGACCATGTTCCGGGCGACAGATGTCGCACTTTCGATATCGTTGGCCGCACCGGAAGTTGACGTATTGAAGACCAGCTTTTCCGCCGCACGTCCTGCCATATAGGTGGTGATCTTCGCGTAGAGCTCCGCCTCGGTCTGGAGGAATTTCTCCTCTTCCGGAGTCTGAAGCGTGTAGCCGAGCGCGCCCATGGTACGGGGCACGATGGTGATCTTCTGCACCGGCTCTGAATTATCCTTCATGAGAGCAGAGACAAGGGCATGACCTACCTCGTGGTAGGAGACCGTCTTCTTCTCCGCCTCGCTCATAGGCCGGTCCTTCCTCTCCGATCCGCCGACAGCAACAAGCTCAAAGGCCTCGAAAAGATCCGCCTGATTTACGAACTGCCTGTGATTCTTGACGGCTATGATGGCGCCCTCATTGATAATATTCGCAAGATCGGAACCAACAAGTCCGGCACTTGCCATGGCGATAGCCGAAAGATCCACGGTTTCGTCCATCATAACGTCCTTTGAATGGACCTTCAGCGTTTCAAGCCTGCCCTTGAAATCAGGACGATCGACTATTATCCTTCTGTCAAAACGGCCGGGACGAAGGAGCGCCTTGTCAAGGACATCAGGTCTGTTGGTCGCGGCAAGGATCAAAAGTCCCTTTGAAGAATCAAAGCCATCCATTTCCGAAAGCAGCTGGTTAAGTGTCTGCTCACGCTCGTCGTTTCCTCCGCCGTAGCGCGAGTCCCTCGACTTTCCTATTGCGTCTATCTCGTCTATGAAGATAATGGCCGGAGCAGCTTTCTGAGCCTCCTTGAAAAGATCCCTGACTCTTGAAGCACCGACTCCGACAAACATCTCAACGAAGTCAGAGCCCGCCAGCGAGAAGAAGGGGGCCTTTGCCTCGCCTGCTACCGCCTTCGCAAGAAGCGTCTTTCCTGTTCCGGGAGGGCCTACGAGAAGTGCGCCCTTCGGAAGCCTTGCTCCGATGGCCTTGTACTTCTGAGGATTGTGAAGGAAGTCCACTACCTCCTGAAGAGATTCCTTTGCCTCATCCTGTCCCGCAACATCCGCAAAGGTAACTCCCGTCTGTTTCTCGACATAGACCTTTGCATTGGACTTGCCAACGGAGAAGGCGCCTCCGCCGATCTTCCTCATGGCAAAGCCAAAGATCACCCAAAGGATCACTAAGGGGATCACAAAGGACAAGATGTTCAATATGACGGCGGAGGTGGAGTTTGAACCGTTCGCGTCGATATCCACCTTGTGACTCTTCAGCAGCGGAAGAAGGTCGTCGTCGTTCAAAACTACAGTGTAATAGGTAATGGGAAGCCTCTGTCCGGTAAGCTGTAAGAAAGCCTCATTGACCTCCTTTTCCTGTTCGGAAAAAGCCACCTTTGAATCAGGCTTCGGCGTGATAAGGACCTTCCCGTCATTATCAAAGACCACTTTCTGGACATTATCATCCTCGACCATTGTGAGGAACTGCGTGTATGTGATCTTCTGTTTTGTCCGGCTCCCCGCTGAATTGTAGATGAAGCTCGTGATAAAGAGCGCCACAAGACTCATCAGGATGAGTACTATGAAGGGCTGTTTTGAGGGTCCGTTTCCCTGTCCCTGCCCGTTCTGCCGGTTTTCGTTTCCTTCGTTCTGGTTCATTTTTCAGTCTCCGGTCTTCTTTAAATGCTTGAGTGAGAGATCAAGTATCGGCGCGCTGTGAGTAAGAGCCCCGCATGACACGAAATCCGCACCGATCCCTCTTATCCTTTCTATGTTTTCAAGAGTGAAATTCCCTGAAAGCTCAACCTCGGCTTTCCCTCCGATAAGGGCTATGGCCTCCTTCATATCATCAAGAGACATATTGTCGAGCATGATGATGTCTGCTCCTGCTGACAGAGCCTCCTTCACCATGTCTATGCTCTCTGTCTCAACCTCTATCTTCCTGACAAAGGGCGCGTAGGCCTTTGCTGCAAGAACCGCTTCCCTGACGCCTCCGGCGGCACCGATATGATTGTCCTTCAAAAGCACCCCGTCCGAAAGGTCGTTCCTGTGGTTGTGACCGCCTCCAACACGCACTGCGTACTTCTCAAATATCCTCATATTGGGTGTGGTCTTTCTCGTATCAAGAACCTTGATAGCAGGATCTCCGAGGGCGTCCACCACCTTTTTCGTATATGTCGCGATCCCGGACATCCTCTGAAGATAATTGAGCGCGGTCCTCTCTCCCGAAAGCAGCACCCTTATATCCCCGCAAAGAGTCGCAATGAGATCGCCTTTCTTTATTTCGCTCCCATCATGAAGACCGTTCTGAAAAGTAACCTCTGTCTTCTCATCAAGCAGAGAAAAGACTCTCGCAAAGACCTCCGTCCCGCAGAGTATACCGTCCTCCTTGGCTATAAGCTCACAGGAGCCTTTTTCATAATCCTTCATTACCGAATTTGTCGTAACATCCTCTGAAGGGATATCCTCCCGGAGTGCTGAGAGTATGAGTTCATCGGCATTCATCTTCATCGTGATATCATTCATGATCCGCCCTCTTTATTTTTTTCGCCTTCACTTACCAAGAGATCACGCAGCATATTCTTCCATTCTATGATGCGGTCCCTGTACTGCGCGGCCGCCTCGAAATTGAGATCTGCCGCTTCCTTTTCCATTTTTTTCTTTGTTCTTTCTATGAGGGCGGAGAGCTCCTTGCCGTCCATCTCCTCTGGCTGCCTGCCGTCCTCTTCTTTTTCGCCCGCAAGCTTTTTTGATATTGCTATGACTTCCCTGACCTTTTTTTCTATGGTCTTCGGGGTAATACCGTGCTCCTTGTTATATTCGTCCTGAAGGCTTCTCCTCTTTTTCGTTATCTCAATGGCGTTCTTCATTGAGTCTGTGACAGTGTCGGCGTACATGATGACATGCCCTTTTGAATTCCTTGCCGCACGGCCTATGGTCTGGATGAGAGATGTCTCGGAGCGGAGGAAGCCCTCCTTATCAGCATCAAGTATGGCGATCAAAGTGATCTCCGGGATATCGAGTCCCTCACGAAGGAGGTTTATGCCCACGAGGACATCAAAAACGTCAAGCCTTAAGTCCCTTATTATCTCTGATCTTTCAAGGGTATCAATATCGGAGTGCAGATACTTCACCCTTATTCCCAATTCCTGAAGATAATCCGTAAGGTCCTCCGCCATATGCTTTGTAAGCGTTGTGATCAGGACCTTTCCGTTTTCCTTTGTCTCCTTTTTGATCTCTGAGACAAGATCGTC
>OMRF01000021.1 GCA_900313435.1 uncultured Lachnospiraceae bacterium
ATCAATTGCCTCATGCTGCCACTGATACTGAATGTAGGGGTCGTTAAAATATGTCTCGCTGATCTTGAATATATACTGAGGCATGATGGCCGTTTTTATCGAACTGTCTTTCTCGGCAGCTGTCATCACATTATCTATGGTCTGGGAGAGCGAAAGTGTCGCTACGCCACAACTGAAGTCCTTTATGGAGGCATCATACATCGAAGCCACTTTTTCAGCCTCAGCACGAGTTGCTGCGAAACATACCGCCTCGTATTTTTTATAATCCTCCCCCGCTTCAAGGTAATCCAGCATGTCGGAGATCACATCGATGCTCTCTGCTGTGTCGGAGCGGGTGCCAAAGGTATAAGAAAACGAAGACGCGGATAATGACGTTGAATTTACGCAGGTATTCCCATTATAGCGCGTAACATGCGTCCTCGTACTTGAGGTATAACCATAATCGGAATTCACATCCGAATATCCGGCGGAAACCGAGTACCAGCCTATGTCTTCATTCTTCCAGCCGATAGAGGAAAGATTCCGGTGCTCATTCAGATCAGATGTGAAATTATGCGCTCCCGAGGCAGCGTTTGGATTGTATTCCCTATAAATGGGAGCTTCTTTTTGGTCATCCGAATACCAGCCGATGCCTTCATCACTCCAGCCGACGGACGAGAGATAACTCCTCTCGGCTGCATTCGTCGTATAATGATGATCGCCGGCATTGGGATTATAAAGCCTGTACACAGGCGTATCCGAGCGCTCAGGAGCTATCCAGCCCACGCCTTCATAGACCCAGCCGACGCGGCGGAGGTTGTTACGTTCTGACTTGTTGCCCGTATAGAAATGCTCGCCCGTCGACCTGTTGTAAAGTCTGTATATCTCCTTTACTTCTTCATAGGTGCCGGACGCCGCCGCTACCGCTTTGCTCTCTACTGTCTCTTCGGCAGGACCTTCAGCCGCGCCTTTCGCGAAGGCCGGAACTGCGGAAAGAGACAACAAAAGCGCCCCTGAAAGGGAAAGCACAAAACCTCTCATTACTCTTCCTTTCATAGGCGCCTCCTTTACTGAAAAAACGCTTTGTCAGTTTTTCAGATTCAATTCATTATTTTGTAAATGTCGAAATATATCCGGTATTAGCATCAGTTATCTTGAGGGCTCCACCATCATATGTGAATACTACCTCTGTACCATTGAGGGTCACGTTTGCAGTGTTTCCGTTATCGGTATAGGTGAAGGGTGTCTCTGTTCCCATGAATACAAGCTTTCCTGTACCGTCATCTGCAAAGACATACTGAGCCTGAAGCATATCAGCAGTTACTTCCTGACCAGTCTGCTGGCTTGAATAAGCAGCATACTCAGAAACGCTCATCTCCTGACCATTAATGTTGATCGAGGAAAAATTCCAAGTCCCAACGAAATTGCTGTCAGACTGTGTCTGTGCGGTTCCTGATGAACCAGAGTTTCCGCCGCAGCCTACAAAAGCTACTGCTGAAAGTGAAAGCGCAAATGCCGCTGCAACTGCCGTTACCTTTTTAAAATTGAACATTTTTTTCTCCTTCTTTCTTATTAAAACACCATCTTGCCAATTTTGCAAGCAATGGCGATTATAAATCCTCGCCCGTTTTATGTCAAGGCCATATGAAAGGAAGGCTGCAGTCCGCCCTCAAAAAAGCTGAAACTACGAGATCCCCGGCACATCCATATGATCGAAGCCATTCTCGCTGAAGCCCCAGGCCATCTTTGCCGCGCCGCACAGTGTTGTGGAAAGGAGTGCCGACGATCTGGAAAGAATATAGATGATACTTAAGTACCTCAGATTTTCCGCATATCCGTCCCGTTCTTTTTTCTCTTTATAGATATCAGCCAGGAATCGCTTTGAGGTGTCGTTTGGATCATAGGTGATCCTCTCCTGCTCCACATAAAAGATCTTATCCTTGAGATCGGAATTCATAAAGATCTCAAACACCTGATCATCCTCCGTCGCGAGAAAGACCGCATCATACCCGCCCTTTTCAAAGAGCGCTTTCGTTTTTTCAAGGATCTCGGCTCCGGAAAGCGGCCGCATCAGGTAGTTTGCAAGGTTACCTGTCAGCTGCATATTGTAGTCCGATCCTCTTCCAACCACACCGATGTATTTTTTCACGCCATCCGGAACGACTTTTTCATATTGCTTTTTGCAAAAGGCGATCACATCCTCCTTTACATGGAGATATTTTTTGATAAGCTGCGGATAATCCGCCAGAATATCCTGCTCAAAGAGATAAGGATTCTTGGTCTTCATCCCGTCATAAGCCGTCAGAACATTTTTGCTGTTATAGAGATCCTCAACGGAATACTCTGATACCGGCTCGAAATACATATCCCATACATTTGATCCGTTTCCGTTACAGAACTGGTTTACCTCTCCATAGATCCCGAGGTCTACCACCGGATAAAGCTCCTGCCCTGTATTTTTGATCACCTCAAGCTTGTTCAGGACATACCTTAGAACTCCCGCCAGCCCTTCATGCCCCAAATGGGATTTGATGGCAACAAGTTTTTTGTCAGGATTATCCTCGCCGTAGCTCGTAGTCTCGGAAAGCCAGAAGAGACCATTCATCATCTGGATGGAATTATATGTCTTTTCCTTTATGGATTCCCGGTTGATAAGGAAGTCCATCTCGCTTACTACGGTCATCACCCTTCCCGGGTGTTCTTTCCTTACCTTTTCTTCTTCTTTCTCCGGCATGATCCTGACCGGGCTTTCCTCGTCAAAGAAATACCGGGCCTTTTCATCCGTAAATATCAGTTCCTTTTCAGGGAATTTCTCTTTGATTATCTTTGCAACCGCATAGGTATATTCCTCGATCTCACGGAAGATGAAAACATCCGCCCTTTCGATCATGGTAAGATCCAAGCCTTCCGCATCATAGGTGTAGGTCCGAAAATCGCTGCTCGGCGACATTTTTGCCTTCGTCGCGATCTCTCCTCCACTCAGATTCTGTTCAAAGCAAAGCTGGTATTTTGCCTTCCCGTCCCCGTCCGTGACGGTTATAGGATCCTCCTCCATCTCCGGGTGAGCGTAATAAAAATCCCTCGCTTCAAGAAATACCTCCCCGCTTTCTTTCAGCTTTTTTTTCGTTGACGCCGCGCCCTCTGAAAGCTCAAGTACCTTTATCATTCTTTATGCCCTCCTCATCCATCTTTCTCCATAAGACTGTCTTCGATCATTTTGTCGATCTCCGTGATCCTCGACATCACTTCATCGTAATGATCGATAAAACGCTCTCTCGCCAAGCTAAGCCATGCCTCGTGCTTTTCTTTAGGATGATTCGGATGAAGCACGGGAAATATGAGAAGCTTAAAGCCCAGCATCCAGTTGATCGTTTCATTGAAGAACTGCTTTTTCTCCGCCGTGATCCCCGGGAAATAGCTTTCCACAAGAATATCCCAAAGCTTCTTAAGTTCCTCCACGGAAAGCCCGAAGTACTTCTTCGTAATCTCCGGATGCTCTTTGCCTATGGTTTCACCGGACAATATCAGATCATAATATGATGCGATAAAGTCAAACACGGGATTTCCGTAGCCGATCTCAGCCATATCAAGGAGTATCAGTTCTCCGAAAACCGCTCCGATATTATTCGGATGAAAATCGCCATGCACGATGCTGTCACGTTCAGGGACCGCATCAAGAAAGGCTCTCATCTTCTCTATATCCTCTTTTGAAAGATAATCCGCATGATCGATAATCTCCAAAAGATCATCTTTCACCTTATGAAACTCATGTTTTGTATCATGGATACTGTGCATCTCCTGAAAAAGCTCTGCAAACTGCTTTGCGTAGGAATCAAAATTCTCATAATCCTCATATACGAGGCTCGCAAGACCTGCCGTCTCCATACGCTCGAACATGATCCCGAGGCGCGTCCCATCCGTCACCATTGAATAACAGAGCGCGGACGGCACTCCGAGCATCACCGCGATCTTTGCGTTTTTCCATTCCTCGTGGATCTCGTCTTCCGTAGTCTTCTCCGAGAACATTTTGACAATGATGTCCTTCTCGATGGCGTAGACCTGTCCGTTTGATCCTCTGGCAAAGGGTTCTCCTTCGATCGGATCGATCTTCAGGATCTGTCTTTCCACGCTCATCATATTGGTGAGGCCTGTCATATCCAGGAGCCTGTAAACCTCCGGATCTGCATTGATCAGCCTGAAAGCCTTCCGTCTCTTTGCCATGGTGAGAATGAGCCGAAGTCCTGAGCTTGAAAGAAGCTTCGTCTTTTCAAGATCCCCGATAACACTAGCTTCCTCCGGAATTTCTTCCAGTTCCTCAAGATACTGTTTCATGTATACCTTTGAATTTACGGAATCCAGCTTCTCCGGGAATATGATCTTATAAACCGTTTGATTCATCTCGGCCATCTTTTTACCTCCTTCTCAGTCACTTTCTGTTTCTCTCAGTGCGCGATCTTCAAGGCCTTCCGAAGCCTGGTCTCAAGATGATAAAACAAAAGACCGATCACAAACGTGATGATGATCGCCAGCACGACCTGCAGCAAAATGGCGACCGGAGCCGGCAGTGCACGCGTTATCATGATCAAGATCTCATTCCCATAGAAGAAATAGAAAAGCATCTGCACCAGGAAAATATGATACGAGGCTTTTCCGAACACAAAGATCTTGTGATATCCGATCCCCGAAAAGCGCTTCATCATAAAATACACAAAACCATAGGCAAAGAACGCTACAAACATTGATGCCGTACTCCATGTATCAAAGATCGGAAACTCGTAGATGTATGCGTTTACGATCACATAGAAAAGGCCGAGGAACAGAAAAAGTCCTGCCTGAACATCCTCCTTCTTTCCCCTCTCTTCCTGCGTGCCAAGATAAATACCACAGCCCAGCATGAACGTAAACCTGAAGATCAGAAGCCGGTACGCATCGGAACTCATCCCAAGGAAGTGCGAAAGCAGATCATAGGCAAGGTTCAAGCCAAAGCAAAGAAGGAGCCCTGCATTCCTGTTCTTTTTAAACAGCATATAGAGAAGCGGCAAAAAGACAATAAGCTCCACCATGATCGGAATGTAGTAGCTGCCGAAGCCCAAAGTCCCGGTGAAAAACCAGTAAAGAAAATCCGGCACGGAATCAAGAAAATGGACATCGAAGGGAAGCGGCAATCCTTTCATATGAAGCGGCAGACAGCCGATGATCTCGATCACGACGATAAAGATATAGGCAAGCATAAGGCTCATAAAGGAAATGAACATATATCTCGGCTGATAAGCTCCCCTGACGCCGATCTTATTCATCTTCTTCGTTCTCAGATATGCCGAGATCAGAATGAAGATAGGAACTGCGATCGCCTCTAAAAGCGGACTGATCAGCGTCGCTGCCTCCTTATGGGGAACAAGCGCGTGGGCCGCGACAACTGCCGCGATACTTATCATTTTCAAAAGATCAAAAAGGTTGTTTCGTTGTTTTTCCTCTACCGCCATATTTTTTCTCATCCTATAAAAGATTTTCCGCTGTCCTCAAGAAATACGACTGCATCCTTGAGCGTTTCGATAAACCGGTCGATGCTTTCTTTTTTGTAGACATCCGGACAGTATCTGACAATGAGCCCGAGCCGGTCTTCTCTGCTGTCATCAATGATATTGATGGAAAAAACTCCTGACATCCTGTCAAGTGTATTGCCCTCATAGGTTTCAAGTGACAACCGGTCAAGCTTCGTTTCGGCATCTATCGTGTCCTTCTGATAAATAAAGCGCACCATCTCAGAAGCATCTCCGATGTTCTCATTCATGTAATTATATCCCAGATGGTTAATGGAGAACTGAATCTGCTCATTCATGGAAGAAAGGAGCTTTGAAGGCTTTGCGTTTTCCTCCACCTCAAGTCCAGTTACAAGCTGCGTGATCAAAAATCCCGCACAGTTGATGGTATCCCGGTCATACCTCCCGTTGAACGTGGAGTAGACAAAAGCTCCATCCTCCCCGTTATATCTTGCTGTCGCGACAGCGACGGCTGTAAGGAAGAAATTGGTATCGTACCCTTGCTTTCTTTCAAAGCAGCCCATTTCCCTGACTATCTCACTTCGTCTTTTCTTCGAATCAAAATCTTTCTTAAGACCGATGCTTCTGCCGGAAGCAATGGAAGAAAGCCGCTTTTTGAAGTAGTCTCCTGCCTCGGCAAACCCCTTTTGCTTCCTGGCTTCATTTTGCCTTTGAACGATCTGAAACCAACGGTCTTTTACAGGTACAAAGGTCTCGTCATTGTAGAGCTCATAAAGATCGTTCAGAAGCATTACAAAGCTCCCGCCGTCCGTAAGCACGTGATGAATTGCGAACCAGAAGTAGCGGGCATCTTTATTCTTTATGATGACAGTACGGAAAAGTCTTTTTCCAAAAACAGAAAACGGCGCATTCACAAGATCCTTTATCCGTTTGGGATCGGTTTCCTCTGTCTTTATCTCCTCCACCGGTTCCTCATCCAGAAATGCTTTTTCAAACGCCAGGACAAATTTTCCCTCTCCTTCATCCCTGATCTTCACACACAATTCGGGATGATAAAACAGAAGCTTTTTTACTGCGCCTTTCAACCTTTCCGTGTCAACATCCTCTTTAAGCTTCTGAAACCTTGCCATAGTAAGAAATGCGGAATCTGGCGCGTAAGTCTGGTAATAAAGGAACTGCACCTGCGTCGGCAAAAGAGGCAGGTCGCCTTCGATCACAAGGCTCTCCTCTTCCTCTCCCTGTGCTTTTGCTTTCCCGCAACACTTCGCAAGGTTTCTTGGTGTTTTGTACTCATAGATCTGATGGACACTTACCTCGTACTCAGTACATGCCTCCACCAGCTTGATGGCGGAGATGGAATCGCCTCCGCTGAGATAAAAATCATCCTCTGCACCGATTCTGTCGACGCCGAGCACCTCTTTCATCTTTTCGCAGAAATACCTCTCCTTATCATTTGCAGGCTCTGCGTAGGCGCTCTCTTTGCTGTCATCATCAGGCTTCGGCAGATCCTTTTTGCTGAGCTTCCCGTTGGCATTCATGGGAAAAGACTTCATCGGAACATAATATGTCGGAAGCATATAGGAGGGAATGATCTTTTTGATCTCCTCTGCCGTCTTCTCCTGATCAAACCCATTTTTCTCTGCTTCATCCTCAAGATAATAAACGGCAATGAAGGATCTCTTCTTATCGGAGAAGCCCTTTGCTATCACCTTCTCAAGCCCTCCGCATCTCTGGACCGCCGCCTCGATCTCCGCGGGTTCGATCCGGTTGCCGTTGATCTTGATCATATCGTCGTTTCGTCCTACGACATAATAAGCACCTTTTTCATCTCTCCGGCAGATATCTCCCGTGTGATACATTCCGTCAACAAATGCTTTCGCGGTCTGCTCGGGAAGGTTGATATAGCCGCGGACATATTCATTCGCAAAGCAAAGCTCTCCCTGACCTACCCCCTCGACGACCTTCCCGTCATCATCTATCAATTCATATTCGATACCGGCAAGGCCTGGAAATCCCACGGGTGCTACATCATAAGCCCTGTCAAGGGTCGTTCTGAGCACACAAAAGCCGGCTTCACTCATACTATAGGTGTTTACGATCTCCGGAATTCCGCCCTCATAATAAAGTCCGTTTGCCGGCTCGCTCCCGGTCTGAACTACCTTAAGGCACTCTGCGGGCTTCTTATAGATACGGATATAGGAGGGTGGCAGATAGATACGG
>OMRF01000262.1 GCA_900313435.1 uncultured Lachnospiraceae bacterium
CTTATCTAAATGACATTGGAACCGTCCCTACTGTCACCTGCTACGTTGAAGCACATTTAGTGTCGCTAATATAAATCATACAACCCCCTCTTTGCTATAGAAGGGAACAGAATGTGCCATTGAAAAAAAGGCTGCCGGCATGATGGCACAATCTGTTCCCTCGTATCGTTGATCAGTTCCTTCAGAGATTATAATGACGCCAACACGCAAAACCTACGTGACACTGGGGACGGTTCTCGGTGTCACAAAACGGTGTCATAAAGAACCGTCCCTACTGTCACACGGTCCAAGATATCTGATGCATAATGTTGTCATGTCGTCAAACTGCTCTTCCTCTCCAACGAATTTTTCTATATCTGCCCTTACTGCTTCGTCCAGCTGCCTTACAGATGCCTTTGGATCATTGTTAAGCACCTCAATGACTCTTTCGTGCCCGTACATCTTGAGATCCTTGTCGGTAGCTTCTGTAATTCCATCGGTGTACAGATACAGTACATCACCGGGAGATAGATCGATCTCGTTCAGCTTGGTTTTGATATTCTTTATACATGCAACAGGTACACCGTGCTGATCCTTGAAAAGGCTGAACTGCTCGTTGTTTCTGTATATGATCGGGTACTCATGCCCGGCGTTTATGTATGTAAGATGTCCTGTCGGAATATTCAAAACACCAAGCCATACCGTTACAAACATCCCGGCTGCGTTTTCTTTCATCAAAAGAGTATTCACGCCTTGTATTGCCGCTGTAACATCTCCGTCGCGGAACATCATCTGGCTCTGGATTATGTGTTTGGTCATTACCATGAAAAGCGCTGCTGTTATTCCTTTTCCGGATACATCACCAATGACCATGGCGAGGTTGTCATCATCTAAGAAGTAAAAATCATACAGATCGCCGCCCACCTCTTTTGCCGGTTTCATATCTGCAAAAAGCTCAAATTCCGACCGCTCGGGAAACGCAGGAAATATCCTTGGAAGCATAGAATCCTGAATCTTGTTTGCTGTTTTCATCTCGGTATCTATTCGCTCTTTTTCAGCCGAAATACGGGCAACCTCTGAAATATAGTCCTTTAACTTGTAAGTCAGTTTATGAAATGCCCCGGCAAGAACTTCGATCTCATCCCCTGTCTCGTAAACACTTTCCATCTCAAATGACATATCGTCGCCATCCATTGACATGACACGCGCGGTCATAGTCTTGATGGGGGTTACGATCTTTTTTGAAAAAACCGCAGAAGCCACAGTTGCAGTTACTATCAGAAGCAGCATGACAATAAGGATAACCAGCATTGTCCGGTTTATCCGTCCGGCAAATTTTGCCAGCGTCTGTGCATGGGCTATGTCAATTTCGTTAAGAAGATCGTCTGTTGTATTAAGAACCTCTTTTTCCGCTACAAACATCATCTGTGTCCACCCGACGATCTTTAACGGTGCATACGCGACATAAAAAGACTCTCCGTCTATAGTGACTTTGGTGAAGCCTTCTTCTTTACCAAGAGCTCTCTCAACCAGGGCTTTGAGTTCCTTATTGTCGGTATTTCTGATATCCGTAGATAACATTTTGTCCATGGCAAGATCACCTGTTTCTCTGGGAGAATACACAAGCTGACCATCGCCGCTTACCAGAATGGAAAAACTGCCATCACTAAAATTAAGCTCAGACACTAATTTCTGCAATGCATCCAGCTTGGTCGAACCCTCCAAAACAGCAACCAGCTTGCCGTCCACATAGATAGGATATCCGAACACCACTTCCGTAAGATCATAGAAGTAACTGTGAACAGCCTCGGAAAAGTACATATCCTGTTTCTGTACAGCGCCCTGATACCAGGCTCTGGATGTCGGATCATAGCTCTTTACGCTTCCATCGGCTTCAAACTTCTGATCTGACATTTGATCCATGGCAATGGTTACGCCGCTTGGAAGAGCAATGTAACAATCCATGGTATAATTGCTGTTCCCTCTGATGATCTCTTTCATCATAGAAGAAAGGTTGCCCAGCTTTCGGACCATCCGTCCCGTCTCTTCGTCGTTTTGGTCAGCCCAATCAGCATACATCAGCTGCAGGACATATTTACCGGCATTTTCTTTATTGGGCGGATTTACAGGCACCTCATTGTAGTTCTCGGGATGTTCAAATACGTCTTTAACCTGCTCTCCCAAAATCCTGAAATCATGATCCAGCGACCAGAACTCATCTCCGGAATTGTCCGCTGCCTGCCGGATCGTCTGCCTGAGGCTTCCTTCAATTACTTTTGAAAGTGTCTCCTGAGATTTATTTTTTATAACATTCGTCTGATTTACACCGGATTCCGTTGCCATCCTGAGTATCAGATTTATCTCTACCATTCCGCTTAAAAAGAATACAATAATGGCAATGACCACAATCGTTATGCAAAGCCGCATTATCCTTTTTCTGAGATTTCTACTTTTTTTCACGATGTCTCCTTTAGCGCTCCCCTATTATTATGTGACAACGAGAACCGTCCCTACTGTCACGTTTTTGAAAAATTCTTTTTTATCCGGACAATGTTTTTACCGTCTTCGAAAGCATAGGTCATACTGTCGACTTTTCTCTTGACAAGAAAAACACCAAGTCCGCCCTTCTGCCTCTTTTTGGCTGAAAGCGTAATATCCGGGTCATTGTTTTCCAAAGGATTGTACCGGACACCGCTGTCAATGAATGCTATCTCGATGGAGTTTTCTTTTTCATCGATCTTTGTGATCAGCGAAGCCATACCGGTATCGGGACTATAAGCATAGCTTGCAATATTAACAAACAGTTCTTCCGTTACAAGAAGTATCTGCGACAGTTCCTTTTGCGTGGTCTTTAATCCTTGCAGTTTCTGCTCGACAAAATCGGAAACAACAGGCAGATTGTCCATAGCTGCAGCTATATCAAGCCTGTCAGTGGTCTCTGCCTTGCCATTTTCCATAGAATTCCCCAAATATCTGAAACACAGGCTTGTCATATCGTCAAACTGCTCGGCATTTCCGATAAATTCATAGGCAGCCTTTCTTGCTGCTTCGTCAAGCTCCTTCATGCCTGCGCCGGTATTATTGTTAAGCGCTTCCAAAAGCCTTTCATGACCAAACATCTGCATGTTTTCATCAGTAGCTTCGGTAAATCCGTCTGTATAGAGGTACAGAACATCCCCGGGATGAAGCTCAAGCTCATTAAGCTTCACCTTGATCTTTTTTTTGCAGGCAAGCGGTATACCATGATTGTCCTTAAAAAGCTCAAAGCTTTGACCGTTACGACAGATAATGGGGTATTCATGTCCCGCATTGGCATAGACAAGGTGTCCCGTGGAAACGGTAAGAACGCCAAGCCAGATGGTGACAAACATTTTCGCGGCATTTTCTTCCATAAGGAGAGCGTTGACACTTTCCAATGTCTTTTCCACGTCTCCTGCATTTAGCAGGATCTGACTTTGGATAACGTGCTTTACCATTACCATGAAAAGAGCAGCCGTTATTCCCTTACCGGATACATCGCCGATCACAAGGGCGAGATGATCGTCGTCTATGAAATAATAATCGTAGAGATCGCCGCCCACCTCTTTTGCGGGTTCCATGGCTGCATAAAGATCAAATTCATTTCTTTCGGGAAAGGCCGGGAACTTGCCCGGAAGCATTGAGC
>OMRF01000031.1 GCA_900313435.1 uncultured Lachnospiraceae bacterium
ATCTATCCAGTTCACAAGGGACACGCTCATGAAATCCGCGGAAAGAAGCCACACATTATGATATACATAATATGAAAGCTCCTCCAGTGAGTATATATTCAGCGACAGCTCCTCAATATAATAAGGATTTGCAGCCACCGGTGTTTTCGCAAGTATCAGTTCACCCATTATTTCATTTTGCCTTTATGATATGTTCCCATGTCTTTTTGGTCTGGGGGGATATCTCGCCGAACCCGAGATCAGTCACTATCATCTTCACCTCGGAATCCGATACGGGAATGGCTTCTATCCTGATCCTGGAAGTCCTGTTCTCCCTCTCGGGGAAGCCCAAAAGCGGTAAGTACACAACCTCGTCCCTTCGTACATCCGGCTTTCTGATATAGAGTTCCAGAGAAGGGTTTCCGTCAAGAATACACTCGCACTCCCCCTTTTCATCATACCAGTTCTCACCGGCACTAAGAAGGGTCACAAACTTCATCTCATTTGAATCTATCACCTTAAGGGAAATATTGAGTTTTAATTCATTGTCCCCTATATATACATAAGGCCATTCCTTTAGGGAAAGCCTGACCATTCCTGCAAAGCACGCTCCTTTTGAATAGAGGTTCTTTCCGAGGAAGAGCCTTCTGCCTTGAAGCATCAGTGACAGGGACTTTTTCAGCCAGTCGCCGTCAAAGCCGTCTCCGGTCAGATATATACCCGAAACGATCCTTCCCTTCAAAAGTGATTCAGCGATGTCATAAAGTCTCTCATCCTTCATGTCAAGGAGTTCACCATCGGATCCCTTTTCAAGAGTCACCGTGACAGGTTTCGTCCTTACATCCTTATTCAAAAAGCAATGTTTGAGCGTCGCCCCGTCATAATCCAACAACAGTACATCATGAAGGAAGATGCTCCTCTCCTGGGACAGGGTGTAATAATAAAAACTCTCGCTCTTGTCGATGAGATAGAGCTTGTTTCTTGAAAGGTTAAGCCTTTGCGCGACCGCGTTCATGGTTGAAAAGACCCTCATGTCAAGCTCCTCAACGCATATCACAAGAAGAGACAGTTCAACCTTCGTTATGCCGGAAACCGGCATTGAAAGGAGTTTTCTGAAATATACCGAGAGCAGATCCCTGGCGAGGAACTCTTCGCCTTCAACGTAAACCTTCTCGTCATCCAAAGCTTTTTCATAGAACCTGTCACAGCCTATGGCCATTGAAAGCCTCTCCTGCGACAACGCGTCATTTCCTATGAACCACTGTCCTATCCCCTTCTTCTTCGCGAGCGCCGTCGGGATCTGAAAAGACTCACTTCCCATAACGGTACTTACCGTCATCGGCTCGTCCATTTCAGAGGTCACGAAAGAAAGGAAGGTAGAGTCCTTCCCTATATCAACTCCCGCTATAAGCAGACTTTCTTTTTTCTCAGGATCCGTACCCAACTTATCTCCTCAGTGAAAACAGCTCTTCAGCCGAATAGTAAAGAGCCTTATATCTTTTCATGGCATTCAAAAGTTCCTTCTCCTCATAATAGACGAAAGAGGATCTCATCCTGTTCAGAAGGCCGTACCTTGACTCCCGATCCATGGAGTTTTCATCCGTACAGGAAAGCTCACCTTTTTTAATATCTGCAGTTTCATTATCCTTCTCGATTATCTCATAGTTCATCTTGTCACCGAAAAACAGGACGAACTGTGAGACATAA
The DNA here is from genome assembly GCA_900313435.1 of uncultured Lachnospiraceae bacterium. Lineage (GTDB taxonomy): Bacteria > Bacillota > Clostridia > Lachnospirales > Lachnospiraceae > RUG306. The sequence goes on from OMRF01000031.1 coordinate 1,687, forward strand.
ATGCCAGGATACATTTCAGCCATCTCAAGAGTATCTGTCCCGCCCGAGGGCTGAAGAACCCGTATCAAAAGTCTCTTCCCCTCCTCACCTTCGTATGTCACGAAGTATTTGTCATAGAGCTGATATCTGATCTGAAGGTTCTTTTGAACGCTTCTGTAAAAGCCGAAATAGAGACCTCTTCTGACAGCGTCGGAAAGGATCATGGACAAGGCCTTTTCTTCAGGCTCCGATAGTTCCTGTTTCGTACAAAGATACTTTAGCAGAGCCGTGAAGCAGCTTTCATTCAGCTTCTCTCCTCTCACATAAGACTCCATAAGATGTGGGAAGATGCTTTCCTCGGTATCGGGCAGGTTTTTCATGAAGGCCCTGGCAAAATATGTGAACCAGGCCTCAGCTATCATCCTGTTGGGATCCACCTTCAGATAGGACTCAAAGACTATATTCCTCATCTTCGGAAATTCTTCGGTATACAGCGACTCTGTAATTATCCTCTCGCCTATCACGTCTGTGGGGAGGTTCAGGGCGCTAAGGTGTTTAAATATGTCGCACATGATATCTGTCGGTCCTACATAGAAGTTGGAAAGATATCTTGCTGTAACATCATTTATGAGATAAAGCCCCATAAGATAGGCTGAAGTCGAGATCAAAAAATCATCCGGCACATCCGGCGCTTTTTTTATCTTTTCTGTAACAAGTGAAAGCAGGAGTCTTGCCGTCATTTTGAGCCCGTAGAAATGGTCAAGGAGTTCAAAAGCCCTTTCATACTCTTCATTTTTTACGAAAAGATCCGCTGTATAGGCGAGGGTCTTTGTATCCATCTCCGACATATCCTCCTCAGAAAGAAGATAGGTCTTGAATATGTCCTCCCTCATATGCTCCCTAAGATACGGTATGAAAAGCCAGTATTCCATGTTCTTGTAGGATACCGGAATACTCTTATCCGAAAGAAAGCCCTCGATGAGAGAGAATGCGTCATCCTTATACCTCTCCATAAAGGCGGCTCCCTCTTCCTTCTCAGCTTCGCCTGAAGCTAACGCATATCTGAAATACTGGAGTCTGTCTCTTGATTCCTGATAGAGCTTGTCCATTATCTTTTCGGTGGAAAGAAGCTTTTCCTCCATAAACATGCCTTCTTCCGCCGTAAATATGCCCCCCTTCCTTTCAAGGATTATCCTGTGTTCCCTGCATCCAATGGGAAGGAAGGCAACGTGGTTCGTCACAGGATAGGATGATATCTCGGTTTTGTCCAGGGACACGAGATGGACCCTTATGGTATCCTTGGGCATGCAATGAACCTTACAGGGGACCAGGATATTTCCTATCATTTCCGAAACGTCCGCGTCAATGATCCCTCTGTCAAGGACATCCTGATAGATGACGCAAAGATCCTCGGAAAGACGGCCACGGCGCATATTCTCCAGCGCGAAGAGCTCTATGGTCTTTTTCAGATCCTCATATATATTCTGATAGGAGTCCTTGTTCTCTATAAGATTTCTGAACACAAAGGCCTTCTTCTGATAGCCTATCGTATTTCTGTAACCGAAGTACCTTATGACGCCCTCAGGAAGGAGCTTTAGATAATCATCGGGAAGCGAGGTAACAAAAGCCTCATAGAGACCGGCTATGGCATAATCAGCCTTGATTGCAAGGAAATACCACGGGAGCGCCATAGGCCCATAAACCGCATTCCGAAGAAGGTATCTCAGAATTGAGTTCAACAGCTCCTGAGTAGGGTTCTTCGAATAAGCCTTTGCCGCGGTATCAAAGACCCTTTTGTCAAAAGATTTCTCATTTGAAAGGAGAGTC
>OMRF01000284.1 GCA_900313435.1 uncultured Lachnospiraceae bacterium
GAAGTATCGTTCGATGTATATGTTAAAGAGAATGGCGGAAGGAATAAGGGCAAGAAAGCTCATTTTGAGGTGAAATATGTATTTTCACCAAAACAATAATTCATTAAGAGCACCTAACTGGATTAAATGATTAAAATCAGTGAGGATATGAGCGTGATGGAGAAAGTGATTGGATACACATCAGAAGGTGCAGCACCGGCAAGAGTGATATTAAAGGCAATAGGTTCATCGTGATAAGTATTCGAGGTGACAAAGTAATGTATAAAAATCCACGTTGTTTATACGAAAGCAACATATCCTCTTTTCTTACCAAAGAGAAAGAGGCTGTATTCGGGTTGCTGTGCGATCATTATCATGGTGATGCGCTTACAACAACCAGAGAAGCGTGGATAGGGGAGATTGAAATATTACAGAGGTCATTGTTACCATGGAAAGAATCTGACGGACACATTATTTTTGAGTATGATATTCCGCGCCTGGGGAAAAGAATTGACGTAGTGCTTCTGTTGAAAGGAATCATCTTTTGCCTTGAATTCAAGGTTGGAGAGAAGGATATCCATGAGGCAGATGTTGATCAGGTGCTGGATTATGCTCTTGATTTGAAGAATTTCCATAAATACAGTCAGGACAGACTGATCGTGCCGATATTAATTGCTACAAAGCACAGGACTCGTTCATCACTGATACGTGAGTCTATTTATGATGATAGAGTTGTTAATCCGTTGATGACCGGCGAAGAAGGAATTACAGATTTATTGGCGGAAGTATTGGACAAGTTTCCTGATGAGGGTGTCATTGACAGGAATTGGATCATTAGTCCCTATGCGCCAACGCCGACTATCATAGAGGCTGCACGGACGTTGTACGAAAGCCATTCGGTAGAAGATATCACCAGACATGAAGCAGATGATGTGTCAACAGACAAGACAATCGCTTATATTCTGGAGGTTATTCATAAAAGCAGGGAGAATGGTGAGAAGAGTATCTGCTTTGTAACAGGCGTCCCCGGGGCTGGAAAAACTCTGGTGGGTCTGGATGTGGCTGTGAAGCAAACCTATCAGGGTTCAGATAAGCCGGTTGAGGATGAAGGCGCAGTGTATTTGTCAGGAAATGGTCCTTTGGTCGCTGTACTCAACGAAGCGCTTGCAAGGGATAATTATGCTAAATGCAGGGGAAGAGGCGAGAATAAAAAGCTGACAGATTCCAGGCGTGAGGTTGGTAAATTCATTCAGATCATTCACCGTTACAGAGATAATATGCTTGCCAAGATAAAGAATCCTGTTGAAAATGGTATTCTTGAGATAGATCCTGAAAAGGCTGTAAAGCAGCAGTATACCGGGTATGGTGAAGTAGAGCATGTGGCGATATTTGATGAAGCCCAAAGGTCATGGACTCATAAGCGGCTTGCAGATTACCTGAAGAGAGGCGGTACCTACGGAAATAAGCTGAAGGTGCCGAATTTCCCCATGTCAGAAGCTGCATTTCTGATATGGTCACTGGACCAGCGGGAAGACTGGGCTACGATCATTTGTCTTGTTGGTGGAGGACAGGAGATTAACACCGGAGAAGCAGGAATAGCTGAGTGGATCAGAGCCTTAAATGATACATTTCCATATTGGAAAGTATATATATCACCACAGCTTACAGAACCGGAATATGCGGAAGGAAAGGTTAATGAGCTGCTAAAGGATAATCAGAATGTGACTTATTCCGAGAGCCTGCATTTGGGAGTTTCACTACGTTCGTACAGAGCGGAGAAGCTTTCGGCATTTGTTCATTCGTTATTGGCCGTTGATGGAGATGCGGCAGGGATCCTTGCGCAGATCAAAGATAAATACCCGGTTATGCTGACCAGAGATATGGAAAAGGCCAGGAGATGGCTGCATGAGAAGGTTAGAGGAACCGAAAAAACAGGAGTACTGATCACCAAGGAATCTGCAAGATATAAGCCATTGGGAATTCATGTTCTCCAGTCTGATGACGAAAATGCGGTTCACTGGTTTCTCGATGATAAGACGGATACAAGATCTTCGAATTATCTTGAGGATGCGGCTACAGAAATCCAGGTGCAGGGCCTGGAGCTGGACTACACCTGTTTACTATGGGACGCCGATATGCGTTTTGAAAATGGGCAGTGGCAATATTATTCCTGGAACAGACAAAAATCTGAATGGACGAAGCTTGTCCCGAATACTGAGAGTAAGCAGGAAAAGATGAGATATATGCTTAACGCCTACAGGGTTTTACTTACGCGGGCAAGAGCTGGAATGATCATTTGCGTGCCTGAAGGAAATCCGCATAAAACGATTAGTGGATTCTGGGAGGATAGCACGCGAAAGCCGGAGTATTATGATGGGACGTATCGTTATCTGAAGAGTCAGGGACTTGATGAGATATAGAACCGGGATGCTGTCATTAGATCAGTGGAGTTGCAAATTATATGAAAACAATTGACTACTATGAAAGAAATGCAGATAGCTTTGTAACAGCAACCATAGATGTCAGATTTCAAGATATGCAGAATCGTTTTGTTTCGTTTCTACCTGACGGAGCATATATACTTGACTTCGGATGTGGTTCGGGCAGGGATGCTAAAGCTTTTATCGACATGGGATACCGTGTCGATGCCGTTGATGGTTCGGAAAAGCTTTGTGAACTGGCTTCCCGGAATATCGGGATCGAAGTTCGTAGGATGCTTTTTTCTGAACTTGATGAATTCGAGAAGTATGATGGGATCTGGGCATGTGCATCAATACTTC
>OMRF01000178.1 GCA_900313435.1 uncultured Lachnospiraceae bacterium
AAGCTGCTGAGCCCACTGGATGTTGTTTTCTTCATCAAAGCGGGCCTTAAGCTCCACCAAGACCGTTACCTGCTTCCCGTTCTCTGCTGCCTTGGCAAGTGCCGCTATGATAGGGGAATTTCCGCTCACGCGATAAAGCGTCTGCTTTATGGCAAGTACATCCTTGTCAACAGCCGCCTGCCTTATGAATTCCACAACAGGCTCGAAGGAATCGTAAGGATGGTTCATGAAAAGATCCTTCTTCCTGATAATGGAGAAAAGATCGGCGCCCACGGGGATATCCTTTGGCCGGCGGCTTTCAAAGGGCTTGTCATAGAGGTTCTTTCCCTCTGCCTTACCATAGAGCTTCATTAAGAAGGTCAGGTCTATGGGACCGTTCACAAAATAGGTCCCTTCATCCGTGACATTAAACTCTTTCTTCAGGTATTCAAGAAGCTTTCCGTCCATCGAAGCATCACAGTCGAGTCTTATGCTCTCTCCCCATTCCCTCCTGTGCAGCGACTTCTTGATCTCCTGCAGAAGATCCGAGGCATCATCCTCGTCTATGGGAAGGTCCGCGTTCCTTATCAGCCTGTAGGGATAGGAGCATACCACCTCATAGTTTTTGTAAAGCTCTCCTATGTTCTTGAGTATGAGCTGCTCAAGAAGAATAAAGCTCTGCTTATATTTTCCTTCACTCGGAAGCTCTATTATCCTCGGAAGGACTGACGGAACCTGAACTGTCGCGAAATCATTTTTCCCACTGCCCTTTGCTTTCTGTGCCTTTATCAGAGGGGCCACTCCCTGCTTTTTCTTGAGGAGCGACGCGATGTTTAAGGATTTGTTGAGTACCAACGGAAAGGGTCTTGACGCATCCACTGCCATGGGAGTGAGCACAGGATAGACATTCTTTTTGAAGTAATCGTCACAGAAAGCCGCCTCCTTTTTTGAAAGCTGCTTATAGTCAGTGACAACCTTTATTCCAGCTTCCTCAAGGAGAGGGATGATGGAGCGGTTTAAAGTGAGATACTGCCTGTCTATGAAGTCATGGGTTTTCGAAAGGATCGCTTCAAGCTGCTTTGTTGCCGTCATTCCTGAAAGATCAGGCTTCGCATAGCCAGCATCTATCATATCGTGAAGTGAGGCAACCCTGACCATGAAAAACTCGTCCAGGTTCGAGGCCGTGATCGAGAGAAATTTCACCCTCTCCATCAGCGGATTTTTCTTGTCCCGCGCCTCGTCAAGTATCCTCACGTTGAATAAAAGCCACGAAAGCTCGCGGTTTACATAATATTCCGGTTTTAATAAAGCTTTGTCCATAAGAAAAAACCTCTTTCACATCAATCTGATCAGCGCGATGCCGTTTCCCTTATCACGGGACGAACGGAGAATATCCTTTCAAAATAATCAGCCTTTCCCTCAAACAGCCCCTTTTCAAGCGAGATGGAGTCCTCTGAAGAGATCCTTATGATCAGCTCCTTATCGGTCAGTTCCATCTTTACCTTCCTGAATTTCTGCTTGTGCGACCGGTCAAGGGCATTTGTGACGCGAAGCACCGCAAGGAGCTTGATTATCTTTACATATTCCTCCTCGGTGAATTCATCCGCCATCTCCTCATAGGGGTAGGGATCCCGCCGGTTGAAAAGGGCCACATAAGCCGCCATCTCACGTTCCTTGTGAGTTAGGCCCAGGATTTCGGAACTCACTATGATGTTGTAGGAGCTCTCTCCTGAATTTGAAAGGCTTAAGTATTTCCCGCAGTCATGAAGAATGGCGGAAACCCTGTATATCAGACGGTCACGGCGGGTAAGGCCGCTTTTCTTCTTCATAGCGTCTATTATCTTTGTACCAAGCTCGTCAAGAACCTTGAGATGCGGCTTATAGCTTCCGTACCGCTCAGCTATAAAGGCGGCAGCCGAAAGAACATCATTTTCAAAATCATGCTTTTCGGAAAGCGCCTTATCCTCCTTTGCGAGCATAAAGGCTATTCCATCGTTTATCGTCTTTTCCGGGAAGGCTACCTTTTCGGAATCGAGTACGGTAAGGATCGAATGAAGCATCTCAAGCATCGAAATACTGAAGGTGTCAAGTTCCGGAGCTTTGCCAAAGTTTGAGAGATATGCGCCTTCTTCGATCAACTTCTCTATATAATCAAGAACTTTCTTTTTTTCAAAGACATCGCTCTTTGCCCTTATCGGGGAGATCTTGGAAAGTGCTGCGGACAGATTGTCGTTTAAGATGATGAGATTCTCGACAAAGATGCCCTCCTCCTTCAGAAACATATTTGAAAAGGCCTCTATCTCCTTTTCGGTCATTTCCGCGATCTGCTGCCTGGCATCGGTCTCGGATGAAAGGTTCCTTAGGTACTCTCTGATGGTTGCGACACCGATCGGGATATGCTGGGTCGTTTTTATTGAGCCGTCAACGAAAAGCGTGAGCTGCAGACTGTACCCGCCGATATCCGCAAGTATTGCCGTACTGTTTGTAAGCTTTTCAAAATCCTTTTCATTGGCGAAGACCCTGTATGTCATGAAGCGCTGCTCGGAATTTGAAAGGATCTCGACCGAAAGCCCTATCCGAAGCTTTATCTGATCCAGGACAAAGAGGAGATTCTCTGCGTCCTTCAGGGAATAGCTCCCGCATGCCTTGTAGCTTTCGACCTTGTAGAGTTCCAGTGTATCAAGCATTTCGGAAAGCGTATCAATGAGATGCTTCACGGTCGACGGAGTCAGTCTCTTTTCCCTGTAGATATCGTGAAAGATAAGGGTGTTCTTTCTGAGACAGTCTATCTCCTTTAATCTTTTTTCCTTCGTCACCTCATAGACCTTGAGCGTAAGTCCGAAGGTGCCTATGTAGATCGAACCGTAGCGCTTCATCTTTAAACACCCCCTCTTTCAAGCAGGCTTTCCTGCATTCTTTTTGATATTTCCATAAGGCATTGAAAAAGCTCCCTGATGCTGTCCTTCATGAAAGGATCATCATATCCTTCGGAAAGCATATCAAGCTTCTCCTTTTCCCTGTCCTTGTCATAGACCGGAAGATCGTTCTCTTTCTTATATTCCGAGATCTCCCGGCAGAGACTAAGTCTCTCTTCAAAAAGCGCTTTCAGCTTTTCATCTACAAGGTCTATGTCTTTTCTTATCTCAGAAAGCTCTCTCATCCGTTTCCTCCGAATAGATCAAATAAGGAGATCTGCGGGCTGTCGGGAAGATCATCTATGAGATGCAACTTTGCCATCACATCTATGGCCTTCTGCGGAGCCTTTCCCCGTGTCCTTATCTCCTCCTTTGAGAGAAATGGCTTTTCCCTCGCTGCTTCATAAAGAGACACTGATGCCTGTTCTCCCATGCCGCTGATGGTTGAAAAGGGCGGACGAAGCTTATCATCTTCGATCACAAACCTCTTCGCGTCAGACTTGTAAAGATCAAGGGGCAGGAAGGAAAATCCCCTTTGGTAGAACTCATGCACGAGCCTCATATCCATATAGTTGTCTTCCTCGGTCGCTGATAAGTCTTCGCCGCTCTTCTTCCGGACCTCGTATTCATTCAGCAATTCCTCAAGGTGCTCCTTCCCCTGGCACATGTCAAGAAGATCTATCTTTGCCCTGATGGAAAAGAAGGCCGCATAATAAGCGAGGGGCATATATATCTTGTACCAGGCGATGCGCCAGGCGGTCATTACATAGGCGGCGGCGTGAGCCTTGGGGAACATGTACTCTATCTTTTCACAGGAGCCTATGTACCAGTCGGGTACATCATGCTCCTTCATGTCGGCCTTGTATTTTTCCCATTTGTCGCACTTTCCCTTTGCGACCTTTCCCTTCCTGACATCCTCCATGATCTTGAACGATTCCTCCGGATCAAGACCTTTGCTGATGAGGTAGATCATGATGTCATCTCTCGTGCATATGCAGGTCGATATGTCAGCTGTTCCCGAAAGAACCAGATCCTGCGCGTTGCCTCTCCACACATTGGTTCCGTGAGAAAGCCCCGATATCCTGATGAGGTCGGAAAACTCCTTGGGCTTTGCCTCCTTAAGCATCCCCATGGCGTTGTCGGTACCGAATTCCGGGATTCCGAGAGTACCCATATCGGCATTCCAGAGATCCTCCGGGGAAAGTTTGAGGGGCTCCGTGCCCTGAAAAAGCTTCATGACATTTTTGTCATCAAGCGGCACGTCTGTGACACGCGTATTCGTGATCTCCTCAAGCATCCTGATCACGGTGGGATCGATGTGTCCAAGTATATCAAGCTTTAAAAGATTCGAGTCTATCTTGTGGAAATCGAAATGGGTAGTGATCACATCCTTCTCAGCCTTGTCCGCAGGATACTGGATTGGGGTGAAACTGTTTATGTCCTCACCCATGGGAAGTACCACTATCCCTCCGGGATGCTGCCCCGTTGTGGTCTTCACTCCCTCAAGTCCATGGGCAACCCTCGCCGTCTCGCAACTCCTCTTTGAAAGGGAATGGCCTTCATAATACTTTTTTACATAACCGAAGGCGGTCTTGTCCGCAACGGATCCTATGGTCCCGGCCTTGAAAGTCTGCCCCTCTCCGAATATGACCTCGGTGTATTTATGCGCCTTATTCTGATAATCTCCCGAAAAATTGAGGTCGATATCCGGTTCCTTGTCGCCCTTGAAACCCAGGAAGGTCTCAAAAGGAATGTCATTCCCCTCCTTGGACAGGGGCTTACCGCAAACAGGACACAGCTTGTCAGGCATATCGCAGCCACTGCGTCCGACAAAGGCCTTTACCGTCTCCGAATCAAAATCTGAATAATGGCAGCTTTTGCAAAGATAATGCGCAGGCAGCGGGTTTACCTCGGTGATCCCCGCCATGGTAGCCACAAAGGAGGAACCGACGGAGCCTCGCGATCCCACGAGATAGCCGTCCTCCACAGACTTCCATACAAGCTTCTGGGCTATGATATACATCACCGCATAGCCGTTTCCGATTATGGAATTAAGTTCTCGTTCAAGTCGTGCCGAAACTATTTCCGGAAGTTCCTGTCCGTAAAGTTCATGCGCTCTTTCATAGCATATTCTCCGAAGGGTCTTGTCCGAATCCGGTATGACGGGAGGGCATTTGTCGGGGCGTGTGGGAGAGATCCTCTCGCACATATCCGCTATCATGTTCGTATTTTTGATCACGACCTCATACGCTTTGTCAGAGCCGAGATATGAAAATTCCGAAAGCATCTCGTCCGTCGTATGGAAATAAAGGGGAGGCTGAAGGTCTGCATCGGGGAAATCCTTATTGTACATTATTATCCTTCGGTATACCTCGTCCGAGGGATTTAAAAAGTGAACGTCCCCGGTAGCGACAACAGGCTTTTTCAGCTCATCGGAAAGAGCCACTATCTGCCTTGATATATTCCTTATGTCATCGACAGTCCTTATACCGTACTTTTCCTCGCGAAGGAGGTAGGAATCGTTTGCGGCGGGCATTATCTCAAAATAATCATAATACGAAGCTATTCTGTAGATTTCTTCTTCGCTTCGTCCCATGAGAAGTGCCTGGAAGAGTTCCCCTTCAGAGCATGCGCTTCCTATTATGAGGCCCTCACGATACTCGGAAAGCTTACTTTTCGGTATCTTTGGCTTGCCCTTAAAGAACTTAAGGTTTGAAAGCGATACCAGCCTGTAGAGATTGATACGCCCGATGTCATTTTTCGCGAGGATCGTGACATGGTTCTGGTGCATCTTCTTTATCATCTCTTCATTCGGCGTTCCCTTTTCATTTAATGCGTCAAGATCATCTATCCCGCGCTTTTTCAAAAGAGGGAGCATCTTTATGAAGATTCCCGCGGTACATTCGGCGTCGTTTACGGCGCGATGATGGTCCTTAAGTTCGACTCCGAAAAGCCTTGCCACCTGCTCAAGCGAAAACTGCGCCTTTTCGGGATGAAGGAAGCGGGCTATCGTCATCGTATCGGCGTGAGTAAAATCCCAATCTATATTAAGATCCAAAGACCTGTACTTGATGCAGGCCGTATCAAATTCGGCATTGTGAGCTACCAGCACGCTGTCGCCGCAAAACTCCCGAAACTTCGGAAGCAGTACTTCTATCGACTCTGCGTTTTTTACATCTTCATTCCTGATACCCGTAAGATCCGTGATCCTGAAGGGAATCGGCTCATGCGGATTGACGAATTCCGAGAATCTGTCAATGATCTCACCGTTTCTTACCTTTACGGCGCCGATCTCTATGATCTTTACGTTCTTTGCGTTAAGGCCTGTGGTCTCAAGATCAAATACTACAAAATCACTGTCAAGACTCTGCCCCTTTGAATTTGTGACAAGAGCCTTCGTATCATCGACAAGATAACCCTCCATGCCGTAGAGCAGCTTAAGATCATAATTTTTCTTCTTCACATGTTCCGCCGCTTCGGGGAAAGCGTGCACGACACCATGATCTGTTATGGCAAGAGCCTTGTGCCCGAAGGAAACAGCCGCATCTATAATGTCAGTGACCTCGGAGACCCCGTCAAAGGCACTCATCTTCGTGTGGCAGTGAAGCTCCACCCTCTTTTCGGTAGAAAGATCCTGTCGTTTTTCGGCATTTAAAAAGTCATCGATCTTCTTTATCCCAAAGACCCTTTCTACCGCAAGTTCCTTCGAGTATTTGTCCTCGGAAATAAGACCACGGAGCGCGATGAAGCAGCCGGTCTTGATCTCGTCCGTCAGCGCCTTTGCGGTTTCCGGCTCTAAGAAGAGCTTTGCGCTGATCGAGTCCGTTCCGTCGAAGAGACTGAACGTGAAGAGGATCTTCTTGCTCCGAAGCTCTTTTTCTTCGGTAAAGATCACCTTACCCCTTATCGCGGCTTCACTCGTATCCTCTGCGATATCTGCTATCTTTGAAAACTCATCCCCGACGGGCCTTCCGTAAAAGAGCCCCGGTTCGTTCTCTGTCTTCTTTGGAGCATTTCTCTTTTTTTGCCTGAACTCATTATCCTTTTTATCCGAAGGCGCCTCTTTTTTCGCGAAACCCTTGTTCTCTTTTTCCTCTTTGTTTTCCTTTTCCTCCCGCACTCTTTTTTCGATGGCAAAGGATATAGCCTCTGACTGTCTGTCAAGCTTCAACCTGTTTTCCTTTAGATGATCACGGGAAGGCTTTTCATAGGCGATATTGAAGGTTACCTCGGAACCAAAACGGTTTCTGAAGACATCATCGAAATACTTAAGAAGCTGCCCTTCAAAGAGTTCACTGGTCCCGTCATCCGGAAGTCGCATGGAAAGGAGACGCTCATCACTGAAAGAAAGCTTGGACTGTTTTACGATCTGGAATAATATGCGGTCAGACTGGTAGAGTTCTGTAAGAATGGAGTCCTTGTAGGAGGAAAGAATCTGTTCGGGGGAAAACTCATCCCCCAGGGAGAACCGCTCAACTACCGTTACGGAAACAAGCTCATTAAACACCCTTTGAGAGATGATCTTCTCAAGGGAATTGATCCTGTCCTTGGGGACAATATCATGGAGAAGGAGGTATATCTTCATCCTCCTTTTGTTTGAGGACTCACTGATCTTTAGTATCTCAGCGTCAGCAAGCACCGCTGAAAGACCGGGATCCTCATTTTCAAGTTCGTTAAAGACCGAAAAAAACGCTTTTGACATCTTTGATCATCACTCTATCATCCAGTCGGAGAGCTCTTCTGAAAATGCGGACAGAAGCTCATCCTCTTTTACTTTTCTTACTATCTCTCCGTGCTTTAAGATAAGGCCCTCTCCCTTTCCTCCGCAGATCGAGAGGTCTGCCTCCTTTGCTTCTCCGGGTCCGTTCACAACGCAGCCCATGACGGAGATCTTAAGCGGCTTGAGACGAAGGCCTTCCACCATATCCTCTACCTTCTTTTCGAGGGCGATAAGGTCTATTTCGGTCCGGCCGCAGGTCGGACAGGAGACTATCTCAACTCCCCTATCCCGAAGGCCAAGCTCCTCCAAGATAAGCTTCGCGCTCTTTATCTCTTCCTTTGGATCCGCTGTCAAAGATACCCTTATAGTATCTCCTATCCCCTCGTAAAGGATAACGGAAAGTCCTATGGCGGATTTCATGTTTCCCCTGTAAAGAGCGCCCGATTCAGTGATCCCCACATGAAGCGGATGAAGGGTCTTTTGCGCTATCAGTTCATGCGCCTTAATGCTCATCAAAACATCAGAAGATTTGATAGAGATCACAAGGTTGTCATAACCCATATCTTCTATCAGAGCAGCCTTCTGAAGAGCACTTTCAACCAGCGCCTCCGCGGTGACTCCGCCGTATTTCTCCAAAAGCTCTTTCTCAAGGGAACCCGAATTTACTCCCACTCTTATCGGGATATTTCTTTCCTTTGCCGCGGAAACAACAGCCTTGACGCGATCGTTTCCGCCTATATTTCCCGGGTTTATCCTGATCTTGTCCGCACCGTTTTCGATAGATGCTATTGCAAGGCGGTAGTCAAAATGAATGTCGCAGACCAGCGGGATATTTATTTCTTTTTTGATCCGGGAAACAGCCTCAGCTGCTTCCATAGTGGGAACCGCGACCCTTATTATGTCGCAGCCCATTTCTTCAAG
>OMRF01000020.1 GCA_900313435.1 uncultured Lachnospiraceae bacterium
CTGATCACAACAAAAGACTGGTATGCATAGGATCACGGAAACCACTCGGGTTTTCCATACCAGTCCAAAGTAGCAATTAAGGATTTTTATAATCCTGAGACTACAAGATATTTTGCTATCAAGTATCCGAGCAATTGAGAGGTGGTTGAATAATGATGCTGAAGCTAATGTCTCTGTTGGTAATAGTATTTTGGCTGCTCTCCTATGACTATGGATATTCGGAAATGTCTTGCCCACATTTATTCTCTTTGCAAGAGCTATACCAAATTACAGTAGGTAAAACTACATATAATGAGATTCGACAAATTGATCCGGATTTTTCTGCTATTATACTATCGCGAAATGGACATCGCATATCAGCTCATCAACTCATAGAAGGCGGAGAATTTAGCTTGGAATTTAAGCCGACATCTGAAAACACATATGTCGTTATTAGAATTGAACCGGGCTTAAATTTTGACAATGAATCCGACAGGCATCAGTTTCCTGCTACCAAATACTCAATAAGCAGTATCGAAGAACTCAAAAGGCGAATAGATACTGAACAGGTAACCTACTGGGATTTCTGTGAAAAGTTTAGCACCGATTGTATACGAAGAATAAAAACAGGTTATTATGTCAAACTGTTTGGTGAAGATGGAAGCATGGTGTTTGTGTACATAAAACCGGTGGTATCTACTCTTGAGGACAGAAAAAAACCAACCATGTTGGTCGAGTCAATCAAAATATATAAGGAATTCATGTCGGCACAAGAGTTTTGTGAAAACATCCATGTGGGCGATACCAGGGCGAAAGTAGTATCCTATGATAATAATGGTTTTATAAACGAACATCAAAAAGATGTTGAGATCTTTGTGGTCAAAGAAGGTATTATTCTTATAAGTTATGAAAATGAGGCATATACTGGTGAAAAGCTGGTTGAATCCGTGAAATTTGTTTCGGACAGTACGTTGAAAGAAGATTTTAGCAGTAATATGAATCTACTGCCTGAATTATTGTATGTATTGGAAATAGATAAAAGGTGTAAATAACGCACTGCCGTATTTTACATTTGAAGTATTGGGAAAGGCATATGTGTGTTTGCCAACCGAAAAGTGTAGCAAAAGGGCTCCAAAAAGGTGAGCATCTGCCACAATCGGTGAAGTCGTGAGTGGTGCGCAGGCCGGACATGCATAACGGATAATTCAGCGGCATCCATTTTCTCGCTTATTATGCCGATTGCTGCATCGGCAAAGGAGAGTTGTATGATCAAGGATCTGTTTCTGCTGGCAGGATACTTTGGTGACAAACAAAAGTTTCTTGAGGCAATCAATGAGCAAACCTACACATTTGAACAATTGGCTCAGATGCGAGATAAGGCAGGTATGAGTTTGCTTGAACATGCAATAGGCAATGCAAAATTCGATACAGCAGAGTATTTGCTCGAACAAGGAATGCCGGTGAACATCATCAGCAAAGATGGAGAGAATGAATTTCATTGTCTTTCACCATATTTGCATGAAGATAGAGCAGTTGATCTGGGGTGGATGCTGCTCGACAGAGGGGTTCATTTAGCGCAGCAGGATAAACACGGCTTGACTGCGATGGCGAGCATGTATATTAAGTTAATACCGTTTGTTTCAAACTCAAAGAAGCATGCCGACTTTTTAAGAGCATGCCTCGCCAAAAAACAAGGTTTGAATGAGATCAGTAAATATGGGTATTGCGTTAGAACGCTGCCTATACCCGAGAGGTTCAAGAGTGTACGTGACGACTTTTTAGCTCCATATCTCGATTAAAGCTGTTTCATCTGCCGGATAGGGGAGCATGTATGTCAACTGCACAACGCGCAAACGGGACAGGATAGGATCAGACTGCCGAGGTATTCCAAAACATCAAGGATGGGCGGGAGACATCACGTATCTCAAAACAAAACTGGGCTGGGTATATCTTGCGATCGTAATGGACTTGTATAACCGGGAAGTGATCGGATATGTGGTCAGCAGGAAGATGAACGCGGAGTTTGCCAGCAGGGCACTGATGAATGCGGTCGAGCGGAACGGAAAACCGAGATCTCTGGTTTTCCATAGCGACAGAGGAAGTCAATACAGCAGCTGGATGGTTCAGCAACTGTTGGAAGAATACGGGATCAAGGGCAGCATGAGCAAGCCGGGCGCTCTGTATGACAGCAGCTGTGTGGAGGATTTCTTTGCGGAAAAGAATATGACATAAATGAGCACGCTAAGCAGGAATAGCTTTTTCCATGTCGAAATATTCTAAAACAGGAAATGCCTGCACAGCACGCTGGTCTGAATAAGCCCTGTGGCCTAAAGGGTACAGCACCAACGGGCAAACCTCGCCTGACCGCAACAAAAGACTGGGATGCATAAGCCCACGGAAAACCACCCAGGTTTCCATATCAGTCCAGACGTCGAGAAGAAGGGTAAACGAACTATGTTGACAGAAGGTATTTGTCAGGAAGAAACATTCTTTGTAGAAACGTATATTTTCAATAATAAAAGGGAACGTTTTCTTTACGAACTCGCCAATCCGAGTAAGAGATCAGGCTGCGTATGGAGATTTGCACATAGAGCAAGGGATTATCTTATCCCAGGGTCATTTGGCTGTGGCAGGTATACACAGGGGAAGCTGATTATAGGAGAGAATAATATATTAAATCGCTTCAAAAATGACGATGTATACATACTAAGTTTTGATTGTAATGAAGACAAGAAAAGAATGAAGTTCGAAAGTGCTATTGACTATTATCTCGGCAGAGGGCCTTATATTATGATAAGCTGCAATCTTAAATGGGGCTTGATTGAAACGGAACCTGACTGTGAATTACATGAATACATCCTTCTGAAACAAAGAAAATAGTATCTAAGCGGGAGGAACTTCACAAGAAACGATTTGCTTCAGGAGTTTTCCCGAAAATCATATGGAAAACGCAATTCTTAACTGGGAGGGAAAATTGATCATGGGCGTTTGGGGTGATTCGTTATATGAAAACGATACTGCGCTTGATGTAAAAGATATGATCGATGAATGTCTCAGCCGGTTTTCTGACACGGAAGATGCGAAATCAGAAATACTTCGAAATCTGGATGCATCAGGTTACGACGAGGAGGATGCTCCTGTAGCATGGCTGACCGCTGCCAGTTTACTCATAAAGAATTATCCTGCTGAGAAAGAATATAAAGCTTTTCTATCCGGCCATGGCGCAATTGATGTTGATGCGATACGCTCATCCATAGTGAATACTGATTGTGTAAGACTAAAAAAGAGAAGATACCCGGTAACAAGTTGGAGACGCGGTGATGTTTATGTATATGATATAAGGGAGTCCTATCGGGAGGATTCCGCATTTCGGGATTATACCATAGGCTTGATCTGTGTTGATTTCTATACATATAAAGGTGTGCATCCTATCGTTTATATATTTAGAACAAAACATAAAAAAGAAGAGATCGCTAAAAATGCAGATGTTATCCGGAATGCAGCTTTTTGGCGGATTGCAAATATGAAAGAGCGGGGATATCAATACAGGGTAATCCTATTAACGGAATCGGCAGAAGAACTGCCCCAAAATAGACTGTGCTATTGTTTCCATACAGAGCAACTCCCGTATATAAAAGATGAGTTTATTATATATGATAAGCCAAGCACACCTATGTCCTTTTGGGCGAATCTGGAAGACCGTATATTACGGACGAAAGCAATACAAGCTTCAGAATGCTAAAACGCGATCATAAATACCATTAGCCAAAAGATCAGCAGCGCGCTGATTGGGTGGAATTGAAATCTCTCTAAGCTTCTCCGAAACCGAGTACATGGTAATGGACCGGAAAATGATCTTCCCTGCACTGCCAAACGATGATCCGGGTGAGGTCCATAACCTCCTGCAGCGATGAAGATCCCTGAGCAGGATCATACCAAGGGAATTTCGCCTAAACTGCTGCGAACTGGAGCGCAACTGTTCTTCCTCTAACGTGCATGAACGGGCGCTTGGCGAGATTTCCCTGCGCGGCTTTGAAATCGCGGCCTGGGGATCCGATCTAAATACCGTGTCGGCGGTCGATAAGCGCGCCGACAGCCTGCCTTGCGTCCAAGACTGTGATCTGCTGCTCAAGGTGCTGCGCATGATCTAAAGCAACACGGTGCTTGAGAGCAAGTAGCGATCCCGGCGGCAGGCGGCTACCTGCAACTTGACAAGTGCCAACATCTGGTTAATTGACTTTCTCTTTTGCGTGGCAGGAACGGCGGCCTTTTACGCAGAATATATCCTGCATAAGGAGATGAATTGTATGAACGAGACGCTGCGCAGGGACGCGGAGGCCATCGCCCGCCGGGCGATCAGCGCCGTGACGCCGGATTTTGCCGTGGAGAAGGCGCTGAAAGGGCGCCGCTTTCCGGGGAGGGTCTTTCTTGTAGCGACGGGCAAGGCCGCCTGGAAGATGGCGGACGCCGCCGTGAGGACGCTTAAGGAGAAGCTGACGAGCGGCATCGTCGTGACCAAGTACGGCCACGTGGAGAGGCCCATCCCGGGGGTGAGCTGCTTTGAGGGCGGGCATCCCGTCCCCGACGAGGCCGGCATTTTGGGCACGCAGGCGGCCCTGGATCTGACGGGGGACCTGCTGCCCAGCGACACGGTGCTGTTCCTTTTATCCGGCGGCGGCAGCGCGCTGTTTGAAAAGCCGCTGATAGCGCTAACTGAGCTGAAAGACATCACCAGCCAGATGCTTTCGGCGGGCTGCGACATCGTGGAGATGAACACGGTGCGAAAGCGCCTCTCCGCCGTAAAGGGCGGCAGGTTCGCTGCGCACTGCGCCCCCGCCCAAATCCTCACCGTCGTGCTTTCGGATGTGCTGGGCGACCCACTGGACATGATCGCGTCCGGCCCCACCGTGCCGGATGCTTCCACCTGTGCGCAGGCGCTGGAGGTGATAAAGCGCTATGGCATCCGGATCAGCGATCAGGCGCGGGCCTGCCTTGCACAGGAGACGCCCAAGACCCTGCCCGATACCAGGGCGCAGATCATCGGCAGCGTGCATGCGCTGTGCGCGGCGGCGGCGGAGGCGTGCCGGGAGCTTGGCTATACGCCGATGCTGCTTACCGACAGGCTGTGCTGCGAGGCAAAGGACGCGGGCAGCTTTTTGGCAAGCATCCTGAAAACCCACGCTTGTGAAGGGCGCAAAATGGCCTTTCTGGCCGGCGGTGAAACGGTGGTGCACTTGAGCGGCGACGGCCTTGGCGGGCGCAATCAGGAGATGGCGCTGGCCGCGGCGGAGGGCATCGCGGGGCTTAAAAACGCCGCGCTCATCTGC
>OMRF01000057.1 GCA_900313435.1 uncultured Lachnospiraceae bacterium
CCGTAGATCCTGTGGCTTATGGAATCTATGGTGTCGTCATCCTCCGGGATAAAGAACATCAAAGCCTCCTCGGCACCGTCCGCAAACCTTCTCTTTGCGAGAAATGAGATGGAGATCTCAAACCTTTCATACATCCGATAGCCCTGGATGAAGCGGTTCATGAGAGGGCGCTCCTTTATGAGCCGGGCGATCGCGGTGACAAAGCAGTGGAAGATAGTGGTTTTGTATTCGGGGTGGGATAAGTTCTTCTTTTCTATATATTTCATGAGCTCTGTCACATCAAATTTGTCCTGACAGCAGACCTCGCATTCCGTTCTCTTTGGAAGGATGTAGGCCATTATCGTCTGAAGGCTCGGAGCCTTTACGCGGCGGCCGTCCCTCCTGTCTCCGAATTTTCTTTTGTACTTTGGTGATGTTTCTTGTGTTCTCAAGCTTTACCTTCCTTTTCTGCTTCTTCTTCAAGCAACCGGTATGCGATCTTTCCTACCTGTGTCTTCGGAAGCGAATCTCTGAATATGAGTTCCCTGGGGAGGGCGTAGGCGCTGACGGAGAGACGGATCTCATTCATTATCCTCTCCCTCGTATCTTCATCCTCTTTCACTCCACCCTTCAGGACTACGTAGGCGCGGACCCTCTGAACACGGCGCGGATCCTTGACTCCGATCACGCAGCAGGAATCAACATCGGCGCAGGCATTGATGGCACGCTCTACGGACGAGGGATAAACATTATAGCCGTTTGTGATTATCATTCTCTTCAGGCGCTGCCTGAAAAAGACATAGCCGTCCTCATCCATTATCCCAAGATCTCCTGTGTGGAGCCATCTCACACCATCTACGGTTTCGATGGTGTTTTCGGTCCCCTCATCATTTTTCAGATAACCAAGCATAACGGTGGGGCCGCTTATCACGATCTCTCCTTCGGTATTCGGAGGAAGAGTCTCCATGGTTCCGGGCTTTACTATAGCATACTTCATATCCGGGAAGGGGATGCCTATGCTTCCCTCCCGGTACTCATCACGGGGCGTGAGACAACTAGCTGCAACGCACTCGGTGAGGCCGTAGCCCTCGCGTACCTGGATAGAGGCATTATGCTCCTTCAGAAAAACATCAAGCCTTTTCTTGAGATCGACGGACAGAGCGTCTCCGCCGCTGTAGAAGCCTGTTACATAGGACAGGTCAACGCCGTTTAACTCCGGAATATGTAGCAGGGCATCAAATATGGTCGGGACGCCCGCGATGTAATTCGGCTTCATTTTTCGCATGGCATCGGAAAATGTCTTTTTGTTGAAGGTGGGCATAAGTGTGCAGCAGATCCCCCGGAGCATAGGGACGTGAACGCCTATGGCGAGACCGAAGCCGTGGAAGATGGGAAGACAGCCGAGTACCTTCATTCCCCTTTCAAAAGGGGTACCCAGGGCCTCAACTGCCTGAACACACTCTGCATGGATGTTCATGTCTGAAAGTTTTACCCCGTGCGGCGCTCCGGTGGTTCCGCCGGAATACAGTATCAGCGAGCACCTGTCAGGATCGAAGGGTGCTTCCGCTACAGGCCTGTCCGGATTTCCAAGGACTACAAAGAATTTCCAAAGCATTACCTTCATCTTTGCATCCACTTCCCGAGGATCCGTCACATGGAGCCCGGGGTATTTTAAGTATTTCAGACCTTTGTTCAGCGTGTAGAAGGGGACGAGTCTCTTTGGAAGATCGTCCTGCATCCTTGTCACGAGGACCATGATGTTGTGATTCGAATTCATCACTGCCTTCGCGACCTTTTCATAGAAGAGGTCTATGGTGACTATTATCTTGCTCTCCGAGAGATTGAGATAATAGGTGATCTCATTTTGGGATGAAAGGGGGTGAACTATGTTTGCGATAGCGCCGAGACGGTTTATGGCATAGAGCGCCGTGAGAGCCTTCGGTGTGTTTGGAAGGCAGATAGTGACAGCGTCACCCAGACCTATCCCGCAGTAGGAAAAGGCATCGGCCGCGCGGTTTATGTCGCGGAGAAAGCGGGAGTAGGATATCTTCTTTCCGTAGAACTCGATGGCGGTATCATCAGGATTCTGAGTGGCAGAGTCTTTCACTGCCTGGTAAAGTGTTTTCTCGGGATAGGTGAGGCCGTGTCTTTGTCTGTAAGGATATTCGCTTATGTGCAGACGTTCTTCTTCATTCATTTTCTGCGTTAACCCCTTTGTGATCTATTTTTTTCCATTTCACATCATGCCTGAAGGCAGATATGACCGTGCATAGCCCGAGGATCGTCATGAAGATCGGGAAGGTGAAAAAG
>OMRF01000387.1 GCA_900313435.1 uncultured Lachnospiraceae bacterium
TAATCGATGGAAAAGTAGTTTCAGCCGGAAAAGTTCTTAAAGCGAAGGACGTTGAAAAACTCTTATAGAAGATGTCAGGGATATGGACCAAAAATGTCACAGTATACTTTTCCGCTAAATGGAGATGGGAGACCTTGTTTTACAAGTAATGGAGTGAGAGTGTTGTTTGCTTCCGGATGTACGACACAGGTCTCTTGGCTTGAACCAGATGTATTGAAGGAAAAGTATGGAGCCGAACTGATTCTAGATAATGTAAAACTGAATCCGTATTGGCAAGTTGGGGAATGTGGGGGAGCAATATATAAGCTGGCACATTTCCCTTTTGACGGATCAGAGTATGATTATTCGGGATTATATGTTTTTAATGTGATTCTGTCTGATGAATATAAAAAGGCTTGCGAGGATCCCAATATAGATACCGTCGGAAGTGTATGCGATATCATAGTAGGCTCGAGGATGTTTAACGGATTTGCAAGGGACCATGAGAAGTGGACGCTCGATATTCCCGATGACATACAAAAGGCCGTAGAAGATGCTAATGTTCCACTACAGGAAGTAATAGACAAATTAAAGTGAGTCAAAAGGGATGGACCCCCGACGGGGTCAGGGGTCCATTTTTCCCCATATGGGGGCGTATTATGTTATCTTTTATTTTGAGGTGAAAAGGTAATGGATGAAGCAAAGATGGCCGGGATCTTTTTCATGGCGTTCGGCGGACTGATCCTGATATTCGCGGGACTTGCGGCGATAAGTCCCGGAATCATGGAAATCCTGTTGGCGAGGGCGCCGGGGGCCTTTGACAGATCACATCCCAAGGAGTTTTCCAGAGCTTGGGCGAAGGGTCTTGTTCTGATCGCTCTCGGTCCCGGACTTGGCGGACTTGTTATGTTTTTGCTTGGAGGATACGGAGTGATCCCGTTTCTCATCAGCCTTGTCCTTTTTGCTTTTCTCGGAGGGCGGCTCGTGTCAAAAAAGGTGAAACAGATCAAAGAAAAGGAATGAAGGGTAAAATGCGTGCAAATGATCAAATGCAGATCTATGACATTTCACAGGAAGTTTTCGGCTGCAGTGTTTTTCCAGGTGACCCAAGCCCGGAAAAAAAGATTCTCATGAGCATAAAAGATGGGGCGGTATGCAACCTGTCTGAACTGAAAATGTGCAACCATAACGGAACGCATGTGGATGCACCTTTCCATTTTTATGAGGATGGAAAAACGATCGATCAGCTGGAATTGGACAGATTCATTGGATATGCTTATGTTGCGGAACATACCGGAGATATTTCGGCGGATGACGCAAGAAGGATACTGAAGGCAGCAAAGGAGTGCGAGCCTGCTTCGGTAGAAAGAATTCTAGTAAAAGGGAAGGCTGTTGTTACCAAAGAGGCGGCTGAAGTATTTGCAAAAGAGCAGATCAAACTTTATGGAAATGAATCGCAGACGGTCGGTCCGGAGGATGCGCCCAAAGATGTTCACTTGATCATGCTTGGAGCAAAGATCGTTCTGTTGGAGGGGATACGGCTTGCAGAAGTCCCGGAGGGGGCTTATATTCTTCACGCCGCGCCTCTTAATCTTGGGGGCGCGGATGGAGCGCCTTGCAGGGCGACACTAATGGACCTCCGACGGGATTAGGATCCATTTTGCGGATGTATAGCTTTTTTGGAGGATAAGGACAATGGTACTTGAGACAGAAAGAGTGATAATGCGTCGTTGGGAGGAAAGTGATGCAGAAGACTTATTCAAATATGCCAGTGATCCGGATGTGGGTCCGATCGCCGGATGGCCTGCGCATCAGAGCATAGATGAAAGTCGTGATGTTATAAGAAATGTCTTTAATGGTAAAGAAGCTTATGCCATCTGCCTGAAGGAGGATAAAAAGGCTATCGGCGCGATCGAACTGAAACTGTATGGTTCCAGGGGAAATGATCTTGCTACGGCAGATGACGAGTGCGAGCTTGGCTATTGGTTAGGAAAACCCTTCTGGGGGCAGGGGATCATGCCTGAAGCCGTCGGAGAGATGCTCCGTCATGCGTTTGAAGATTGCGGAATGCAGAAAGTATGGTGCGGATATTACGAGGGTAATAATAAGTCTAAGCGAGTCCAGGAGAAATGCGGATTTAAGTATCAATGGCGATCAGAAGATGTCGATGTTCCGCTGATGAAAGAAAAGAGAACCGGACATGTCAACCTGATGACGAAGGAGGACTGGACATCCGGGGGTCATTTATTTTACTGATCAGTGGCAGAGATTTTCATTAAAGCCAGAAATATAGCGGAGAGAAACTGACGGAGGAATACATGAAGATCAAAAAAATAAACGCTGTGTTGGCATTATTCTCTATACTCGCAATGATACTGCATATAGGGTATAACAGCTTTTCATATCTTACGATGTACTATAATCTTTCGCTGAAACTTCTGACTGCATTGCCTTTCATAATAATCACATGTATACATGCGGTACTTGGAATGTGCTCGGTATTTCTTCTTGAAGATGGAACAAGGATTGACATCTACTCCGGGCAAAACAAAAAGACAGTTGTACAACGTATTTCGGCTGCATTGATATTTCCGCTTTTGATCATCCATCTCAAGACTTTTGATCTTTTAAAGAATCTGGCAGAGACCAAAAACCAGACCGTATTTGTACTTGTGATACTGATACAGGTCATGTTTTATGCTGTGGTCATATCACATGCAGCAGTGTCGTTCTCAAGGGCACTGATCACGCTTGGAATACTCAGATCAAGAGAAAAACTAAAGATCATCGAAAAGATATCATTTCTGGCTGCGGGAGCGCTGTTCATTGTTGCGGTATATGCAGTGATCCGCGGAGAGTTGTTCATGTTTGTGTTTTAACAGGGCTGAAAGCATGAAGAAAGTACTTATCATCGGCAGCGGAATATCAGGTATGAGTTGTGCCGTCAGGTGTGCGGGGCATGGCTTACATGTGATGCTCGTATCTCCATATCCTTCGGAGCGGGCCCAGTCTGTAATGGCGGCCGGAGGGATCAATGCGGTTACCGACGACCATGAAGAGGGCGACAGCATAGAAAGCCATATCGAGGATACA
>OMRF01000115.1 GCA_900313435.1 uncultured Lachnospiraceae bacterium
ATTCTACCGTAACGCTCTTTGCAAGATTCCTGGGTTTGTCCACGTCAAGACCTCTTGCCACCGCCATGTAATAGCCGAGAAGCTGCATGGGGATCACAGTAAGGCTTGCGGAAAAGGCTTCGTTTACTCTTGGAATATATACGGTGAAATTAACATTGTCTTCTATAGAGTAACAGCCGCTCTGGGTGATCGCGGCAAGATAAGCGCCTCTTGAGCCGGTCTCCACCATATTGCTCAAGGTCTTTTCAAAAAGATCCTTTTGGGTGATGACACCTATCACGAGAGTCTGATCCTCGATGAGGCTTATGGTCCCGTGCTTCATCTCTCCGGCGGCGTAGGACTCGGAATGGATATAGCTGATCTCCTTCATTTTGAGGGAGCCCTCCATGGAAGCGGCGTAGTCGATCCCACGACCAAGGAAGAATGCGTCCCTGATATGGGCGAACTTCGCGGCGAACCACTGGATACGCTCCTTCTCCTTCAGTACCTCCTCTATCTTGGAAGGCAGCGCCTCGAGCTCCGAGAGGAGAGGAGAAGCATCGTCTATCGTATGCTTCAAAAGTGAAAGCTTAATAGCCAGAAGATACATCGCGATGAGCTGGGCCGAGTAGGCCTTTGTGGTGGCAACGGCGATCTCGGGTCCCGCAACGGTATAGAAGACATGATCCGCCTCGCGGGCTATTGAACTTCCGACAACGTTTACTATTGCGGCGACGGGAAGTCCCTTTTCCTTCGAGAGTCTTAAGGCAGCAAGGGTATCCGCGGTTTCACCGGACTGGCTTATCACTATCACGAGAGCCTTTTCGTTGAGCTTCATCTTCCTGTAGCGGAATTCTGATGCAAGCTCTACCCTGACAGGAACCCTTGCAAGGGACTCTATTACATATTGCCCGACCATCCCTGCGTGGTATGCTGAGCCGCAGGCTACAATGTAGAGTTCTTCAATATTTTCAAGCATCTCGTCAGGGATCGAAAGAACGATCTTTCCATCCTTCACGGCAGAATGAAGGGTATCCCGGACCACCTTCGGCTGTTCGTGGATCTCCTTCATCATGAAATGCTCGAAGCCGTCTTTCCTCGCAGCCTCTTCGGAGAAGGGCACGTCGACAGGCTCCTTCTCGACCTCGTCTCCATTCAGGTCGTAGAAGTGGACCTCTCCCGCGCCGATCCTTGCAAGTTCGAGATTATCAATATAGTAGACCTTCCTCGTGTAGGAAAGGATCGCCGGAACATCTGATGCGACAAAGCTTTCTCCGCCGGCCGTTCCTACGATGATAGGGGCATCCTTTCTTGCGACAAAGATCTCGTCGGGATAGTCCTTGAACATCACGCACAGAGCATATGTCCCGCGTACCCTCACAAGAGTTCTGTTTATCGCATCGATCGGGCCGATCTTGTATTTGTTGTAATAATAATCTATGAGCTTGACCACCACCTCGGTATCGGTGTTGCTGTAGAAGCGGTAGCCGTTCTTTTTGAGCTTTTCGGAAAGCTCCTGATAATTCTCGATGATCCCGTTGTGAACACCGACGACGGCAGATTCCACGGGACCCGAGCCGGAACCTGAACAGTTTCCGCTGACATGGGGATGAGCATTCACTTCCGAGGGCTCACCGTGGGTGGCCCATCTTGTATGACCGATCCCGCAGCAGCCGTGAAGAGTACGCCCGCCGTCGATCTTCTGCGAAAGATTGATGAGCTTTCCGGTCGCCTTGACGACCTCGGCGATCTTTTCACCGTCGCGTACCGCTACTCCTGCTGAGTCATAGCCCCTGTATTCGAGCTTTGAAAGAGCTTCAAGAAGTATGGGCGCTGCTTGATGGTGTCCTACAAAACCTACTATTCCGCACATCGGATCAAACCTCCCTTGGAAGCCGTATCATTATTCTTTAGAATAATAGCACAAGGTTTAATGCCTCACAACAAAGCTTCGTTCCTCTTCGTCAAGGGGGAGCGATCTTTTTTCGATATCGTCTATCCTGATGTATGAGTCAAAGGAGAGACCGTGAAGCACCCTGTCGATAAGGACCTCCTCGCCCTGAAGTTCCATCGTAACAGAGCCGTCCCACTCATTTTTTACCCAGCCCGTGAGTCCGAGAGCGCTGGACAGATTCCTTGCCCTGTAGCGAAAGCCCACGCCCTGGACTTGTCCCGTGAACCTGTAATGGTTTCTTATTTTCATTATTTTTGTCGCCGCCTCGCTGTCCCCTTCAGTATGGGCGAGAGCTTCTTGTATATAAGGAAGGTGATCAGGCAGTCGATAAGTCCTTTCATGAAGGTGAAGGGCACATTAAAGATGAGTAGACATTTTTCTATGGAATCCGCTGCGGGGACGATGGCCTGATACGCCGAAACAATGGTCTCCTTTGGCATGAAATTATAATAAACGGGATAGACGATGAAGTAATTGAAGGGCAGGGAGACTATGGCCATTGAGATAGCACCGATGAGAGAGCCAATGATCGCGCCCTTCTTGTTGTGCTTGAATCTGTAGATAATTCCGGCCACTCCGACAAACACCGCGCCAAGAAGGAAATTTGACAATTCCCCTACCCCGAAGCTTTGGGATACGAGTGAATGGAAGATGTTCTTCACAAGCTCTATCATGATCCCGCAGACAGGTCCAAGGGAAAATGAACCGATCAGAGCCGGAAGATCCGAAAAATCAAACTTGATGAAGGAAGGGATCAGGAACGGAAGAGGGAATTCTATGAGCTGCAGCACAAAGGCTGCGGCTGAGAGTATTCCGGTGACCGCGATGAATCTGATCGCAAAAGCACTTTTTGTTTCCTGCATCGTGCCTTCCTTTGTTTTTACGTCATAAGTCATAAAAGACTCCTTTCCCGGGACAAAAAAAGTCCCGAAGCAATTGCCCGGGACAGAAATAAACGCAATAAGATCACGCGTTTTCATTCTTCTTTCATCCAGACTATACTGTTGGTACCGGAGTCTCACCGGTTCGGCTGCAAAAGCAGTTCGCGGACTTTACCGCCAGTGGGGAATCTCACCCCGCCCCGAAGATATGTTATTAAGTTTTTTTGATTATTATTTCCTGTTGTAGAGCGTGTCGGATCCGTTTGAGTCCTTCACGTTCAGAACCTTTCCATTGATGCTGTAATTCAAGGTCATGGGAGCCGTGTCTCCTTCGTATGTGAAGGAAATGCTGGTGTCGGTAGCTTCGTAGGTGAACTTCATCAACTTTCCGCCGACATCATATGTTCCGGTACCGTCAGCGTTGAAGGTGTAGGTGAAGCCGCCGCCCTGATATTCCCAGGAGCCGACGAGCGCTTCTTTTCCCGTAG
>OMRF01000014.1 GCA_900313435.1 uncultured Lachnospiraceae bacterium
GAAATGACTATAATAGCGGCGGCATTTCCGGTCAATAAACAAACACTTAAAGATGTAATTTACCTCATTCCTCGTTTTCTGTCAGGGTGTAATATGTCTCATACAGCCTTGCCGCGTTCTTTCTCATCCTGTCTCCGTCAACCTTTAAGACGGTCCTGTCATAGGTATAGAGCCCGTTAAGTTCCCCCTCTACATCCGAAAGCTGGGTGTAGACTATGCCGCAGAGGCCTTTTTCCAAGGCAGGAAAGACCATTTCCTTGTACATCCTGATGATCCTGTCGGTAAGCTCATCCTCATCCTCGCAGCCTGCGCCGTACTGGAAGGTCTGTCCGTATTTCTCACGCCTGTTCTTTCTGATGAGATCCATCATCTCGACAGCCTCTATCTTCCTGTCGGGGAGCTTCATAAGGTCAATTGCCTTGTCCACGTTCTCTCCCATTTTGTGGATCTTTTCCTCGAACTTTTTCATGTTCTCGGCGATGCGCTCGGACCTGTACTGTCGAAGATTGATCTCGGCATAATCCCCGGTCACGTCATAGCCGTAGCCCCCGCATTCACTGATAAGAAGCGGCTTTCCCATTTCGGGCACAAGCTGCCGATTCCTGAAATACTGGTGCCTGGAGTCAAAATCACTCTTCATCTGCCTGTACCAGCCGGATGTCGTATCTATAAGTCGGGTTCGGTCTATCCTTCTTATTCCTTCATAGAACCTGTCACTCTCAAATTGTCCCCAGCCCTCATTAAAGACGGTCCAGGCTATTATCGATGGATGATTGAAAAGCTCTACCACCGTTTTTTTCGTATGCTGGGCAAATATGTATCTTCTCGTCCTTTCAGTCTTTCTGTCGGCTCCAAGTCCGAGAACGCCCTTATCCGGCCGCCTCCCGCCCTGAAAATAAGGAAGAAGGGTGTCCAGGAAGAAATTGTAATTCCCGTTCTGGACCATATCCTGCATCACGAGCATCCCAAGCCTGTCGCAGGCGGCATAGAAATATTCGGGTTCAACCTTCAAATGCTTTCGAAGCATGTTGAAGCCCAGTGCCTTCATATTCTTTATGTCCCTGTCGTAATAGCTGAATCTCTCCGGAACATAGATCCCGTCATCAAAATAGCCCTGATCAAGGACACCGTTCAAAAAGACCGGCTCGTTGTTCAGCATCACTCTGGGAAGCCCCCTGACCTCCTGTATCGATACGGTACGAAGTGCAAAGTAGGTGAGGAATTCATCCTCTCCGGATCTGATCTTTGCGCTATACAGCCAGGGCTCCTCTATTGTCCAGAGCTTTGGATCTGAGAAGGCCACATAGGCCTTCGTCCCGGAAAATACATATTTCCTGTCCTCAAAGACCTCGCTCTTTGTCCCGTACTTTGAAAGGCCCGTGATCTCTACCGAGAAGCCCTCTTTTTCCGAACCTTCATTTTTAAAAAGTTCAAAGGTACAGCCATTAAGATCCGGCGTCAGCTTTATCCTCTTTACATAATCCTTCGGAACCCTTTCAAGCCACACGGTTTTCCATATGCCGGATATGCCCGTATACCACATTCCTGCAGGATTCTTTGACTGCTTCCCGTAAGGGATCAGATGGATGTTCCTGTCTGTAACATCAACCTTAAGGACGTTGTCTGAATTTTTGACAACACTTGTGATATCAAGGGAGAAAGGGAGATATCCGCCGATATGCTCACCCAGGAATGTCCCGTTCATATAGATCCTGGCGATCTGATCCGCTGCCCCGATATGAAGAAGGACCCTCTTGTCTTCCATATCATCTATCCACTCTTTGGGAAGATCAAAATGCTTTTCATAAAAAAGCACACTCTCATCAGGCCCATCATAGCCTGAAAGGCTTGATTCCGGCGGATATGGAAGCTTTATATCCCTGTTGTTCAGCGTCCAGCCGTCATTTATGATGACATATTCGTTTCTGTACAGCTGAGGTCTCGGATGAGATCTCATTATCTCAAACAGATTTCGTTCCATTGAGCCCTCCTCGACTGTTTGTTAAGCATATCGTTCATTATTTTATCACATTCTCCCTTGAAATCGTTATTATTCATTGTATAATCGTCTCATGGAAAATTTGGATACAAGGCAAAAGATAATAGACGCAGGACTTGAACTTTATGAACGCGGGCTCGTGACCCGTGATTTCGGCTGCATTTCCGGAAGGATATCGAATGATGAATTTCTGATCACTCCTTCAAGGATGGCCTACGCTGACATGCGTCCTGAGGACATAGTTTCAGTATCAATAAACCATCTCACGTACAAAGGCGATGCAAAGCCTTCCTCGGAGATCGGGATTCATGCGGCTGTATACAAACTCCATCCCGGAGTTTCCTTTTCTGTTCATACCCATCAGAATTACGCCACCGCGTTTTCCGTGCTTGGAAATGATCTTTCAAACCTGCCTGAGGACAAGGCTTCACTTCTCGGCTCTACGGTCCCTGTAAGCGCCTATGCACTTTCCGGGACAAAATCCCTTCAGGCAAATGTTACCGGAGCAATGCAGCGCTTTCTCGGTTCGCATGCAGTCCTCCTGAAAAGCCATGGAACCATCTGTTTCGGGCCTACTCTTGATGACGCATTCAGAAACGCCTTCGCTCTTGAAAAGCTGTGTGAGGATCGTTTTGAAGAAGAGACCGGCTGCGATGCCTTCCGCCTGTATTCACCTGAGGAGGCAGAGGACAGAGGACTCATTTCATATCACAAGGGGCCAAACGGTCTCAATATCTTCGCAAAGACCGAGATCCTCAAGCTTTTCGCTGAATACGGACGGGATCTTGAGTTATTTACCGATGATGCCGCCCAGCTTTTCGGAACAAAGATCCGGTGTCTTCCGAAAGATGCCGACCAAAAACAGATCCTTTCCGCTCTCAAGGTTGTTCCTGCTGTATTCATAAGGGACAAAGGCGCCGTCTTCTATTCACCTTCAAGGGAGGAATGCGAAGCTGCATACATGATCCTTCAGAAAAACTGCCTTGCTGCTTTCCTTTCAGAAAAAAAGAAGCAGGGAGAACCGCTGTCCGTCCTGCTTCAGGTATATGAACATTCAAAATATCTGCGTACTCATCCGCGTCAGAAGTGAGTTCCGCGTTCAAGCTATCTTTTCTACCTCAAGGAGCCCGCTTCCGAACACCTTTCTTCTCTCTACCGCTTCATTTGCATCGTCCCCATGATCCTTGTAATAATCATAAAGACCTTCAAGCTCTCTCCTGCATTTGATGAATACCTTTCCAAGCTCCGGGTCGAAGTGGCTTCCCAATGAGTCCTGGATGATCCCGAAAGCCACATCATAGGAATACGCGTCCTTATAGTAGCGCTTCGATACAAGCGCATCAAAGACATCAGCAAGCGCCATGATACGTGCCTCGACAGGTATCTCCTCTTTCTTCAGGCCCTCCGGATAGCCCTCTCCGTTCCACTTTTCGTGATGATAATGAGCAACATTTTCAGCGATATTAACAAAATCATCGTCCTCAACGCCAGTCAGGATGCTACGGACTATCTTTGCCCCTTCAGCCGGATGTTTCTTCATTTCCGCGTATTCGGCAGGAGTATACTTACCCTTCTTTGTCAGTACCTCGTCCTTTACGGCGATCTTTCCAAGATCATGCATTGGCGCGGCCTTAACGACTTGATTTAAGAAATCCTTCGTAAAGGAGTAGCCGTCCCCAAGATCTTCCAGCAAGAGCCGCTGCGCGAAGATCAGGACAACGTCGGCAGTACGTCTGATATGACCTCCTGTTGAATTGTCCCTGGAATCTACCATGGAGGCCATCCCCATCACGAGCATATCCTTGATGGTGGAGATGTGTGCTGTCTGCTCCTTTACCTCTTCCTGCAGATCATTGTTGTAGCGTTCTATCATGTCGACATAACGCTCGTCCTTTGTTATGTCATTGAATTCCAGAAGATAGCCATACTGGTAATTCCCCCGCTTCAGATTCCTGATCTTGAACCTGAAAACCCTTCCGGCGACCGAGAATTTCTTTGGAACCTCAGGATCGCCAGGATTGGAAGAATTAAGCCATGAGATGATCTCGTATCTTTCGTCATCTTTGTCCTCATCCCTGAGCCTGATAGGATAATCGATATTGTATGAGGCAAGTTTAGGAAAATATTTCTTGGCAAGATGATTTGCGCTCATGTAATTCTTCTTACGATCAAGGATGATGCAGCCGTAATCCTCATTCTGCGTAGAGGAGTTTATCTTCGATTCATTGATGTCATACATGTTCAGCCTGTTTGTAAGGAAGAAGAATATGTATGAGCATGTGGTAAGATACAACGGCATTATTTCTATGGGTAAAGTAAATGTCCTTTCAAGAGCGTATATCGTAAAGGCTCCTACGATCACAACCCCGACTACTGCAGCCGTTTTGTAGGAGGCGATGTTCTGGTGGCTTAATGCAAAAAAGACGATACCGATACACAATATGGTATATAGCCCTATCAGGAAGAAGACAAGTGAATGAGCCCACCCATACTCTCTGTAAAGGTGAGGGATACCGTCTTCAATGACGAGTTCATAATTGTCGTAGAATATGTTGAGATGACCTATCGTGGAAGAGAAGCATATCACGACGATCGAGAGCAAAGTCAGGACCAGCCTGAAGATTTTCGGAAGTTTGAGTCCGCAGATATTCGCGGTGAGCAGGAATATGAAAAGTGGCACAAAGCATCCGGCGACGTAGACGAGCTTCATGGAATAGAGCGACGGCTCCACCGCCATAGAAATGCTCCTCGAAAAATACCCTACGTTTCCGATAAGAACGGAAACAGTAAGGAGCAGTCTGTAGACGTTCTGCATCCTTCCGGAAAAACACACAAGCACTACATTCAAGAGTGCA
This sequence comes from uncultured Lachnospiraceae bacterium, assembly GCA_900313435.1. Taxonomy (GTDB): domain Bacteria; phylum Bacillota; class Clostridia; order Lachnospirales; family Lachnospiraceae; genus RUG306. The sequence continues at coordinate 4,855 of OMRF01000014.1, forward strand.
AGTGCAAGACAAATGCCATAGTAGAGTTGTACCGCCACGAATTAATACTCCTGTTTTGTATTAAATGTTGGAAAGAGCCCTTTCCGCCTTGCCAGCGGAGAAGGCTCATTCCATTGTGCCGCAACAGAGATAATATGAGAAGAGGGGTGTTGCTTTATCTTTAACCCTTATTCCTTCACACCGCCGGCTGTTACGCCACCAACGATGTTCTTGGAAAGGATAAGATAAACTATTATTACCGGGAAGATCGCGAAGGCTATCATCGCGTAAACCTGTCCCATATCGAATTTCAGGAAGTCTGCGTTACGGAGCTGTGCTATCTGGATAGGCAGTGTCTTCATGTTCTCCTCATTGATAAGGAGGGCGGGAACGAAGTAGTTGTTCCACTGCGATACAAAGGAGAATATCAACTGAACCGCTACTGCAGGCCCCATCAAGGGAAGACAAATTCTGTTGAAGGTCATAAACTCACCCGCACCGTCCATCCTGGATGCCTCAATGAGGGAAGCGGGAAGGTTTGAATCCATATACTGCTTCATGAAGAAGAACGTTATAGGAGCAGCGATAGCAGGAATGATGAGCGGGATATAGTTGTTCATAAGTCCCATGCTCTCAACCAGCTTTACAAAACCGAGGGTGGAAACCTGGGTCGGTATCATCATGATCGCAAGGATGAAGGTGAAGATTAACTTCCTTCCCTTGAAATCATATGCATGGATCGCGTAAGCCGTCATAGTCGAGAAGTAAACCGAAAGCACTGACGCAAGCGTAGAAACTATGAAGGAGTTCAGCATGCCTCGTCCTACCGGTATCGATCCCTGGAAGAGATTCGTGAAATTCTCTATCAGGTGGGTCGAAGGAATCGCTGAGAACCCTGCTGTCTGCAGCTCACCATTGGACCTGGTAGCATTTATGAAAAGGATATAAAACCATATCAAACAGAATACCGAGATCAGTATCAGTACTATATAGCAGACGGCTCTTCTGGCTTTGACTCCGCCGCCCTTTCGTTTCATTTCAGACATTTATATTTTCCTCCATCATCTATCCAGGCGATCATTGCTTTCTCTTCTTTTTCACTTCATCACTAGCTGTCATCTTGAAGACGAAGAAGCTCAGGATCGCAGTGATTATAAGAAGTATGACTGAAAGCGCACCACCCATACCGTAATTCTTAGAGTACAGATGCTTGTTCAGGTACATGATGAGGGTCATAGCCGCCCTCTGCGGGTTCTCGCCTCCGCCCGTCAGGATCTGAGGAACATCGAACATCTGGAGACCACCGATGAGGGAAGTGATCAAAACATATATGAATATTGGCTTGAGGAGCGGCATAGTGATCTTAAAGAAGATCTGGGTACCATTTGCACCATCGATCTCGGCCGCCTCAAAGAGGTCTGTTGAGATACCCAGCATACCGGACAGCAAGAGAATCGTCGTATTACCAAACCACATCAGGAAATTCATTAGAGCGACCAGCCCTCGGGTGGACCCGACATGATCAAGGAAGGCGTAGGGTTCAGATATGATACCCAGGCCCTGAAGCGCCGAGTTAACGGGGCCGACATTTGAGAATATCGTAAAGAACAGCATTGCGAACGCAGATGCCATGATGAGGTTCGGGAGGTAGATAACCGTTTTGAAGAATCTCTGTCCCTTAAGCCTCAATGAAGGATTTGAGAACCAAGCTGCGAGAAGCAGTGAAACGAGGATCTGCGGGATGAAGCCAAGAACCCACATGATCATGGTGTTGGCAAAATACTTGGGAAGATCTCCTGTAGTGAAGAGAGCTACGTAGTTGTCAAATCCGACAAAATTCGGTCCGATCTGTCTCAGGCCGTCCACATAGTTCTCAAAGAAACTGTTGTAGATCGTGTTCACCAGCGGAACAAGCGTAAATACCGCAAATACCGCGATGAACGGTATGAGGAAGATATACCCCCATACATTGAACCGTGTTACCTTACTCCCCCCCTTGGGGACCGCGGCAACAGCTGTGCTGCCTTTTGCCATTCCCTCTTACCCTCCTTGTCTCATTTTTTCGTTACAGATGTTCTTCCGCATCTACGGGAGAACATCTCTAAAGAAAAAACCGAGCCCGCCCTTCACTTGTAGAACGGGCCCGGAATTATAACCTTTAGATCATCCGATCAGATCAAGATCAGAATGTAAGGCTGGGATACTTCTCCTTAACTGCCTTCTGGAATGCCTGAACAGCTGCGTCATAGCTTGCTGCTGTACCGGTGAAGTAATCCTTCATAGCTGCCTGGAAAGCTTCGTTGCAGCCCTGATCGTAAGGGCAGGTATTTGACATATTAACCTTCTCAGCGCCTGCAGCAAGTGTAGCGTAAGGATTCTGTCCACCAAGAACCTTGTTGTTTCCGTCTGCAGAACCTGCGAGATCCTTAAGAACTGACTTTGAGTTAACGCAGTCAGAATCTTTCATAGCGATGTCCTTAAGAACTGCCTTGTCAGTTGTCATAGTCTTGATAACTTCCTTAACGAGGGTCGGGTTGTCTGTGCCGTTAGCAGCGCATACCCATGTTCCACCCCAGTAGTAGCCCTGAGGACCTTCGCAGAAGCCCCAGCCACCCTGGTAAGCTACAGAACCGTCATCGCCCTTGTCAGATCCGGGAGCGTTGCCCATTGAGAAGTTGATGAGCCATGCGGGTCCAAAGTAGCAGAATACTGTTCCGGGAGCCTTGAAGCCTGCGCTCCACTCATCACTCCAAAGATCGCCAGTACCTGTCTCTTTAGCGTCAACAAGTGCCTTGCTGTCATCAACCCACTTCTTGATGTTGGCATCGATAGTAACCTTGTTGTCCTTTACCCAAGGAGCTGATACGTTGTTTGAATAAACACGGAATGTATCATTTGCGGTAGCTGTCATGAGATAGTTTGCAGCCTTCATCTTTGCTGCTGTCTCATTGTACTTGCCCCAGTCAGCAACTGCCTTCTGAACTTCAGCGGGATCATCAGAACCAAGAACTGCCTTTGCGATAGCACGGTTGTAGATGAGACCAGCTGAGCAAGCCTGCCATGAAGAAGCTCTCATATCGCCATTCTTGTCAGTAACGATATCCTGTGTGTACTTGTACTGATCTGAAAGATCATCCTTTGTGATTCCTACATCAGAAAGCTTCATAGCTACGTTAGCGTCAGCATCAACATACTTCAGAGCGTAGTCAGCCTCGATAAGGAAAATGTCTACCTTGTCGTTAGCGTCAGCCTTCGCATTGTTCGGAAGGAGCTTATCAAGGTTGTTCTGATAAGCATTGTCCTTGGTAGGGGTGATGGTGAACTTAACATCTACATCGCCGATCTTTCCGGAAGTAGCATCTGTCTTTGTGTATCCAGGATAGTGATCTGTTACACGGCTGATGAACTCCTCGTTCCAAACCTGTACGTTGAGTACCTTGCCTTCTGCACCACCGGCAGGTTTAGCAGCTGAGCTTGCTGCTGAGCTAGCAGCAGGCTTGCTTGTTGCCGATGAGTTGTTGTTTCCGCCCGTTGAGCCGCAGGCTACCATTGAAAGTGCCATTGCAGCTGCGAGGCCGGTGCTGAGAATCGTTTTGATACTTTTTCTCATTTTTTCTCTTCCTCCTTTAAACTGTTGCATCTCAGGCGTTTTGCCCGTATGTATTATTTTGCCCCGGAAGGTATGCGCCTTCCAAAGCAGGTCGCGGGTAAACGCCCGCAGCTAAAACCGATCTTACGACCGGATTCGGCTCACTGAATGTCCCATAAGAATGCTGCCTTTGATCTGAATCTCTTCTGGTCTGCATGTCTTTGGGTTTTCGACGGATTCTATCAGCTTCTTCACTGCTCTTTCGCCCATCTCCGCCGTATTCTGCTCGTAGGTGGCAAGTGGTGGATAGAACACTCTGCACATCTGTGTTCCGTCATACCCGCAGGTACTCACGTCACCCGGAACTGAAAGTCCCATCTCGGAAAGCTCCGCCTTCCCTCCCAGATATGAATAATCATCCGGGAAAATGATGCAGGTCGGGGGATCCGAAAGGTTCATGAGTTTCCTCGTCGCCTCCCTCGTTGCCTGAGGATCGTGGTATCTCGCCTCCACGACGTAACGGTCAGGTATCCTGACCCTGCTCTCTGTAAGAGCCCTGTAAAAACCTATCAGCCTCTTTTTTGTGACTGAGGTTATCTCTCCATGTATGAATGCTATCTTCCTGTGTCCCTGGGAGAGTATGTATTTGGTCAGCTCGTAAAGTCCTTCAATATTGTCAGACAGTATCGAACTGTGGTCATTAAAGGTATAATCTATGGTGATCGTCGGTATTTCGCTGGCTACCAGTTCCTTCACCATCTCGGAGTCATAATCGACATTTGCTATCAGAACTCCGTCAAGCCGTCTGTATCTGGCATGTTCCAGATATGTCGCCTTTCTCCCGCCGATATTCCTGTTGAGAAAAAGGATGTCGTAGCCCTGACGTTCCGCTTCATTTTTCGCAGCGTTTAGTATCGCCGAAAAGAACTCGTGTGTCAAGCCGACATTTGTCTCATCCTCGAAAAGGACTCCCAGCGAGTGCGAAAAATTGGTCTTCAGCTGCCTTGCCGCCACATTCGGCATATAGTGTAACTCTTCCGCGGCAATCCTGATCTTTTCGGCAGTGGCGGGGCTTACATCTCCGTACCCGTTCAGAGCCTTGCTGACGGTGGCGGTCGATACTCCGCACCTGTCTGCAATGTCTCTTACCGTTATCATCCCCCGTCCCCTTCTGTCTCTTAAACCATTTACCTCGTTATGTCTCCGTCTCCGAAATCAGGCGAAACCGTTTTCGCTCGATTATACTAACACCTTTTCGTAAACTGGGCAATCCCGATTTTTCACAAGAAGCCCGTTTGCTTTTTGTATGTTTTTTACAATCGCGTTCTTCGCGATGCTGTTACGACTTGTATTTTTACACAAGAGTTTTATAATGTAAAGCACTTTAGCGAAAAGGTTTTCGCGCAACAACCGCAAGCATTTAGATACAAAGGAGGGCTTTTATGCAGTACGGTCATTTTGATGACAAAGCAAGGGAGTATGTCATCACCACCCCGCGGACACCGCTTCCGTGGATCAATTATCTCGGGAACAAGGACTTTTTCCGCCTCATTTCAAACACTTCGGGCGGATATGCTTTCTATAAGGACGCGAAGCTCCTTCGTATCACGCGGTATCGCTACAATATGAGCCCCTTTGATTCAAACGGGATCTACTTTTATATAAAGGATGATAAAACGATATGGAATCCCGGCTGGCAGCCTGTAAGGACGGAGCTTGACTCCTATGAGTGCCGCCACGGTCTCGGTATCACGACTATCACCGGACAAAAAGACGGTGTAAAAGCTGTTCAGGAGACCTTCGTTCCCATAGGCGATACCTGTGAGATCGACAGATTGACTCTCGAAAATGTTTCGGGCGAGAAAAAATCCCTGAAATTATTTTCTTATGTTGAGTTCTGCCTTTGGAACGCGGCCGATGACAACGAAAACTTCCAGAGAAACTGGTCTACGGGCGAAGTCGAGGTAGAGGGCTCCACCATCTATCACAAGACAGAATATCGCGAAAGAAGGAATCATTACGCAGTATTTTCCGTAAATACAGACGTAAACGGTTTCGATACCATGCGTGACGAGTTCGTGGGACTCTACAACGGACCTTCCGCTCCCCAGGCGGTTTGTGAAGGGAAATGCAGAAATTCAGTAGCTCACGGCTGGGCTCCTATCGGCGCGCATGAGATCGACATAGAGCTCGCTCCCGGAGAAAAAGCTTCTTATATATTTGTTCTCGGTTATTGCGAGAATGAAAAAGACAAGAAGTTCATCGGTCCCAATATCATAAACAAAGAGCCTGCCCACAGGCTTCTTGAAAAGTACAGAAATGATGCGGATGTTGACAAAGCCATCGCCGCTCTTTCTGCTTACTGGGATGAGCTTCTTTCGATCTATAATGTTAAGACCGGCTCCGAAAAGCTGGATCGTCTCGAAAATATCTGGAACCAGTACCAGTGCATGGTCACCTTCAACTTCTCCCGCTCAGCTTCCTATTACGAGAGCGGAATGGGCCGTGGAATGGGCTTCAGAGACTCCTGTCAGGATCTCCTCGGTTTCGTGCATCTTATTCCCGAGCGTGCGAGGGAAAGGATCATCGACATCGCCAACACCCAGTTCCCCGACGGTTCCTGCTATCATCAGTATCAGCCCCTCACAAAGAAGGGCAATGCTGATATCGGCGGAGGCTTCAATGATGACCCGCTTTGGCTCATTGCCGGAACGAGCGCTTATATCAGGGAGACAGGCGATTATTCGATACTCGACGAACCCTGCGCATTTGACTCGGATATGTCTGTGGCAAAATCTCTTCTCGATCATCTCCGCATATCCTTCAATTACATCAAGACACACAAGGGGCCTCACGGCCTGCCGCTCATCGGTCGTGCCGACTGGAATGACTGCCTTAACCTGAACTGCTTCTCGGATACTCCCGGACAGTCCTTCCAGACTTCAGGTCCTTCAGAGGGTCCCGTCGCTGAGTCCACCTTCATCGCCGGAATGTATGTAAAATACGGTAATGAACTGGCTGAGCTTCTCGAGCATCTCGGAAATAATGACGAGGCAGCAGAGGTAAGGAAAGAGACCGCTGCAATGACCGCCGCGATTGAGGACGGCGGCTGGGACGGCGAATGGTTCGTAAGAGCTTATGACGCTGAGTCAAATCCTGTCGGATCAAAGTCCTGCGAAGAGGGACAGATCTTCATCGAGCCCCAGGGTATGTGCGTAATGGCCGGTGTCGGCAAAGACAATGGAAAGGCTGAAAAAGCATTGAAGTCCGTTGCAGAAAGACTTGATTCAAAATACGGCATCGCCCTTCTCCAGCCTGCTTATACAAAATATCATCTCGAGCTTGGAGAGATCTCCTCTTATCCGCCGGGATACAAGGAGAACGCCGGTATCTTCTGCCACAACAATCCCTGGATCGTTGTTGCAGAGACAGTTCTCGGTCATGGCGACAGAGCGTTTGAAGTATTCAGGAAAACATGTCCCGAGTATCTTGAGGACATAGGAGAGATCCACAGGACAGAACCCTATGTATACTGCCAGATGGTTGCCGGCCCGGATGCCCCGACCTTTGGAGAGGGCAAGAACTCCTGGCTCACCGGAACAGCGGCATGGACGATGACGGCGGTTTCCCAGTACATTCTCGGTATCCGTCCTACTCTTGACGGACTCGCAATCGATCCCTGCATTCCGAAGTCTGTAAAGGGCTTCACTGCTGTCAGGAAGTACAGAGGGCGCACCTTCAATATCACGGTTGAAAACTCCGGAAGTGAAAAGGGCGTCAAGGAAATGACGGTTGACGGAAAAGCGATCCCCGCAAAAGAGAACGCGGACGCGTCAGGAAATACACTCTTCGTGATCCCGGTCGATCTCCCCGAAGGAGAGCATGAAGTAAAAGTAGTCATGTAAAAAAAAAAAAGAAAGCAGGCTCGCGGCATAAAAACCGCGAGCCTGTTTTTTTTATCAAATATTACCCGGAACCACGTATTTCAGGTGTTTCATTGCTGCAAGACAGAGCTTCAGTATAGTCGATGCGGAAGGGGGATCAAAGGAAAGCTCCTTCCAGCGGGGAAAAGATCTCGTGATATGAAGGACTATCGAAGGAGAAAGTCCTGCAAGAAAGGCAGCAAGAGCCTCTGTCTCCTCTTCACTGTCATTGTGGCCGGGCAGTATCAGCTCCGTCACTTCCACATGGACACCTTTCTTCACCGACTCCTCAATGAAGGCCTTCACCATTGAAAGATCGCCGCCCGTCCATTTGTAATAATCCTCCGTAAAGCCTTTAAGATCGACATTCATGGCATCGATCCAGGGGAGGAATTCTCTCAGGACCTCAAGAGAAACGCATCCGTTTGTGACGAGGACCGTCTTCATCCCGGCCTCCTTCACAAGACGGGCAGTATCCCGGACAAATTCAAAAGAGATGGAAGGTTCATTATAGGTAAAAGCTATACCCATATTCCCGTTTGGTCTTTCCCTTTCGGCGGCAGAAACAAGCTCCTCTGGTGACATCCTTATTACCTTTGATTCGGCAAGAGAAGCCTGGGAGATCTCGTAGTTCTGACAATAAGGACAGCGCATATTGCAGCCGAAGGAGCCGACAGAAAGGATCATAGACCCTGACATGAAGCGGGCAAGCGGCTTTTTCTCAATGGGATCAAGGGCGAGTGATGTCAACAGCCCGTAGTTCACCGAAACATTCTCCCCGCCTTCATTCTTCCTGACGCGGCAGAACCCCGTCTCTCCTTCGGAAAGGCAGCAGTGTCTGAAGCAGACATTGCATATTATCTTTTCTTCACTCACTATGACGCTCCACGGTAAATCTCATTACCGATACTTCCTTATCAGGCTCTATGCCGGCCTTTCTCTTTGCGATATAGAGCTGCTCTCTCACTGAATCAACCCCGTCAAGATCCGGAAGGAGAAGGCCGCGGCGCGCTCCGTCCGTCACGATGACACCGTATTTTTTCTCGTCAAGCTCCTCGACCGAGCTCACCGGCTCCGGCTCCGAAAGAATGTCGACGGATATCTCGAGATCAGGAAGTTCATCTTCCGTAATGGCGGAAAACCTGGGGTCGTGGAGGGAAGCCTCTCTTGCGTTCCTCGCCACCTCCTCGGCTATGCAGGAATAGCAGGGAAGGAAGGTACCTATACAGCCCCGAAGCTCCCCTTTTTCATGTATGGAAACAAAGGCCCCCGCCTTCTTTTCCTTCATCTCATCGGGAATATCCTTAGGATACTCAGTTTCAGGCAGCACAACTCCGGTCCTCACGCTGTAGGCGACAGCCGCTTTCGCAAGCTCAACATAGGCTTCAGTTGGCATATTAAAAGCCTCCTTTTCACAAAACCATATACGTACATATCCCGTAACCGACGCCGGTCACGTCTTCGTGGGACAGCTTTTCTATCGAGAGCTTCTTATCCTTCATTGCGCCGCCCATTATGGTAAAGGATCTGTGACCGCATTCGGCAGCCTCGTTAAGAAGATGCTCATCAAAACTCTTAAGCTCGTCAAAAGCTCCGCGCCCCATGACATCCATTATCTTTTCATCATAAACGGGACCTGCCGGATCAAAGCCGTAGGGACCGCTTTTCTGAAGCTTGTGGGAGAGATCGCCGCTGGCGACAAAGACCGTTTTCCTTCCGGTACTATCAACTGCTTCTCTTATGATCTCCCCAAAGCGGACATGCTGTTCAAGGGAAAGCCCGGAAAGCCCGGAGCGAACTACCTTAAAGTCCTTTTTTTCACCGGCCTCCCTGTAGGCTTTTTCTATGAAGAACAACGGCACCATCGTCCCATGATCGAGCCAAGGCTGTCTTTCTCCAAGAGTGCCGGCTGAAAACCTCTCCCTTTCAGCTATTTCAGAGATCTTTCCGACAAGCTCCTCATCATAGCTTTCATCAAAGGAAACCTGCGGCGCGCCGAAGTTTCCGAAATCTCCGGAAGCGCTCCTCCCCGGACTCACATGAAAATAATCGCTATAGAGGATCGAATGCGGACTCGTGATGATAATAGTCTCGGGACGGAGGGCCAGTATCTCCCGACCCACCCTTTCATAGCTTCTTATGGTCCTGTCCACTACATGCTCGTTCCCGCGCCCCACCTCAGGGATGATGAGCGGCGGGTGCGGCACCATAAAACCGGCAATTATGGCCATATCCTACCTC
>OMRF01000005.1 GCA_900313435.1 uncultured Lachnospiraceae bacterium
CTCTTATCTATCATATAATAATCCTCTCAAGTGTATCTCCCGCGATAAGTGAGGCGCAACACGCAGCCTACGCAGCGGGTCCTGATCGAAAAATGACACCTGATATAGTGTCCCCGCGAGTACCAGCAAGTGTTGCGCCGAACACCGTGTTGCGACTCACGCTTTTAGAAAGTGTTGTACAAAAAGGCCTGGAAAGTCCCCCCAGCTATCGCGATTATCGATACGATGAAACACGTCACCGCCACCGCAGCTCTCACAATATAGAACACCGGAACAGGCACTCTTCCGGTATCTCTTGCTCTCACAAAGGCCTCGTCGATCTTTTTGAAAAGCGGAGTAGAGAAGAGCACAGCGAATATTATAAAGAATATGTTGTTCTTCACCGTCGTCTCTACAGTAAATGATGTAAAGCCGGCAGTAGCTGCAGTCCCTCCGAACATTCCCTTTACGGCAGTACCGAGCACTGAAAAATCAGTAAACCTGAAGAGTACCCAGCCGAAGTTTATGACCAAAAGCGCATATATTCTTCCGGGGATATGAAGACCGCCCCTGTCCTTTTTGGGTGCGCCCTGTCGCTTTCTCACCGCGTTTTCTATCACTATGAACAGGAAATAATAAAGTCCCCAAAGGATGAAATTCCATCCCGCTCCATGCCAGAAGCCTGTCAAAGCCCAGACCACAAGGAGGTTTAAGGTGGTCCTTGCGGTAGAGCACTTGGAACCTCCGAGGGGAATATATACATAATCCCTGAAGAAGGTGGAAAGTGAGATATGCCAGCGCCTCCAGAAATCCCTTATCGATGTTGCTGCATAAGGGAAGTTGAAGTTCTCGGGATAGTGGAAGCCACACATCGTGCCAAGAGCAATGGCCATATCGGAATATGCGGAGAAATCAAGATAGAGCTGGATCGAAAACAGGATCGAACCAAGCCATATCCCGAGGGTTGGTGAATTAGCAATGTTCTCGTTCATGGGAGCAAGAGTCGACGCAAGCTGACCGCAGTAATCCGCCAGCACGGCCTTCTTAAAGAGACCTATCATGAAGCGGAAGAGACCGCTGGTTAGCGCCTCTCTCTTAACAGACCTTTTGTGAAGGTCTGTCCGCATATCCTTGTAGCGGACGATGGGTCCCTGAAGCACCTGATGGAAGGTCATGATATATGTGAGGAATATCAGAATGCTCTTCTCCGCCGGCACCTCTTCCCGGTAAACATCAGCAACATAGGATATGAGCTTGAATACATAAAAGGATATCCCAAGGGGAAGAACAATGTTGAGCGGCTCCACATTATCAAATACTTTTCCCAGATTTCCGAGGAAGAAATCAGTGTATTTGAACACACAAAGGACAGCGACAAATATAATCACTGAAAGAATGAGATAAAACTTCGCTGTGGACTTTGATTCACTGACATTCGCGCCTATGAGCCGGCCGAAAAGATATCCCAGGAGTCCCATAAAGAGTATCAGAATGAGATACTTCAGGCCCCCGAACATATAGAATATGAGCGAAAAAACAAAAAGGACTATGTTCCTTTTTCCGGTATCGGGCATTATGAGGTAAAGTATCATGAATACCGGAAGGAACAAAAGCAGAAAAATAAGCCACGTAAACGACATATTAAAAACCTCTCGCGAAGGTGGATTGCAACGCTACAATGATAAAGTAAAAAGCTCTTTTTTTCAACCTACTCATCCCAGCCCTCGTGGAACCTGTAATGAATGCTGATGTGATATATTTCCTCTCCCTCCATTAATTTGATATCACTGTCAGCACTTACCGCGGGCAGATCCGGTTCTTCCTCCTCCTGAAGTTCGACCCTTATCCACTCATACATTGACTCCCTGGCGTCATCAAGGGCGCAATCGAGATCGCGCCCTTTAAAATCACACATCATAAGATCCGGAAAGTATCCTTCAAAGCTTCCGTCATCTTTTTTTCTAACAACTGCAGGATAGATGAAAGTCAAAATCCCTCTCCTTCATTAATTCACAGGAAATGCGCCCTGAGTTCATCAGCGGAAAACGGTGAAAGATAAGCCGGTGCGATATCAAACATGGTCTTTGCTCCGATAAGGCCCTCGCTGTTCATCCGAAAAGCCGCACGGGCGGTGGCTGCGAGAACAGAGCCGGTAAATTCGGGGTTTGAGTCAAGCTTCAGCGAGAATTCTATCACGTGGTTGTTTTCGCCGGTACTCCCGGAATAGATCACAGAGCCCCCGTGGGGAAGGCCCTTGTGCTCTTCGTCGAGTTCCTCTTTTGTTATGAAATTCACTGTAGTATCGTAGTCCGAAAAATAATTCGGCATGTTCTTTATTTCTTTCTCGATACGCGCCTTGTCAGCACCCTCTTCGACGACTACGAAGCACTCTCTTGTATGCTTCTGTCTGGTCGTAAGATTAGGGTTTTCACCGTTTCTCACTTTTTCAAGAGCCTCGGGAACAGGAACCGTATACTGCCTTGCGTCAACGACTCCCTCTATCCTCCTTATGGCATCTGAATGACCCTGGCTCACTCCGCGACCCCAGAAGGTGTAGTCATTTCCTTCAGGAAGAACGCTTTTTGCATAAAGGCGCGCGAGTGAAAAAAGACCCGGATCCCAGCCTGCAGAGATCACCGCGGTCTTCTGGCCTCTCTTGCATGCGGAATCAACGTTTTTGAAGTGAGTCGGGATATTCGCGTGAGTATCAAAGCTGTCTACCACGTTGAACATCTCTGCGTATTCGGGTGTCATCTTCGGAAGGTCCGTTGCCGATCCCCCGCACAAAACAAGCACATCCAGCTTGTCACGAAGGTCGGAAAGCTCGTCGGCACTAAAGACCTGGGTCCCTGAAACGGTTTTGACCGACGAAGGATCGCGGCGGGTAAATATCCCCGCAAGCTCCTCATCCTCATTTGCAAGGACCGCCTTTTCAACACCTCTCCCAAGATTTCCGTAACCGAGTATCCCAATCCTAACTTTCATATATGTATAGTCCCTCCTATTCTGATGGGTTCGGCGCAACACTTGCTGGTACTCGCGGGGACACCATATCAGGTATCATTTTGCGATCAGGGCCCGCTGCGTAGGCTGCGCGTTGCGCCTCACTATTTAAGTTTCACATTTTTCAGTAGGTCCGCAAAGGAAGTTGTAAGCTCTCCTCCCCCGTCATAGTGGGAGAGTTCTTCCATAGCTTCCTCCCTGTCCTCTTCAGCAAAATCCTTCATGGAAAGGGATATCTTTCCATCCTTTATCCCTTTCACCTTTACCCTGACCTCCTGCCCGACAGAAAGTACCTTGTCAAGGCGGTTTATCCGTTTTTCCGAAACCTCGGAAATATGAAGAAGTCCGGAAAGTCCGTCAGGAAGATCTATGAAGGCTCCGTAATCCTTGATCGAGGCTACCTTGCCAAAAAGCACCTGCCCGGTCTCAACCTTCTTCACTTTTTCTGCCTTTTCCTGCGCTGCCTTTTCCTTTAATAATTCTCTCGCGGAAAGCACCAGCTTGTTTGTCGCCTTGTCCGCAGTCACGACACGAACTGAAAGTGTCCGTCCGACATAGTTCTTCAGGTCATCCTCCTCAACATAGGATAATGAAAGGCCGGATGCGGGAATGAATGCCCTTATCCCCTCAAGCGTCGTGGTAACGCCTGCCTTTACCGCCTCCTTCACATGAACTTCAACCGGCTCGCCGCTTGACTTCAGACTGATGATCTTCGCCCAGCCTTCAGCGCCTTCGTCATCTTCCGGGGCAACTATGTCATGTACGTTGTTTATCTCCTTGAAAGGCTGCGAGAGCGCAGCCGCAAACTCTTCATTTTCGACAGTTTTTCCCTGTCCGACTTCCCTTGCTTTCATAAAAATCTCCCAATAATTTTTTAAAAAAAACGCGCACAGGGATGCCCCGTGCGCGAAAATGAAAAGTTGTGATCACTTAAGCTTCTGCGCGAGCTTTGCGATGGGAGCGAGTGTCTTGTTCAGCTCGTTGATAGCCTTTACAAGCGCTGCGTTTGAAGATGAAGAAACGCTCCTTGCGGCGGACTTCTTTGCTGTCGTCCTTACTGCTGCTTTTCTTCCTGCAGTCTTCTTTACAGCGGTCTTCTTTGCTGCGGTTGCCTTTGCTGCAGCCGGCTTTCTTCCCCTCTTGGGTGCCGCGGTCTTTGTCGCTGCTGCTTTCACGGTCTTCTTTGCTGTGGTCTTCTTTGCCGCTACAGTCTTCTTTGCCGCTACAGCTTTCTTTGCCGTAGTCTTCTTTGCTGCTGCCTTCTTTACTGTAGCCTTCTTCTCAGTCTTTTTCGCAGCCTTCTTTGCTGTAGTCTTCTTTGCTGCAGTCTTTCTAGTTGCCTTCTTCTTTGAAGCAGTCCCGGGCTTTCTTCCGGGCTTAGGATTCTTTATCTCGCTCGGAACAGGAAGACCGTTCTTCTCAAGATAGTAAATATAATATCTCTTCAGCTCAGAATAATAAGCGGCAGCCTTCTTCTCGCTTCCGTTGTAGATCTCAACCAAAAGTGCCTTTGCGTCCTTCTCAAAGTTGTCGGATTTCATAAGCTTATCAAAGGTCTCTTTGTCCTTCAGCTTCCAGATTCCAAAAGCCTTTGATACCGCGACATTTGCGGATTTCTCGGAAACATTCTTTGTTGTAAGATACGCCTTGAACGCTTTCTTTTCATCTTCAAGCGCCAGATCAATATTTGCAGCCAAACCACACCTCCAAAAATTAAATATTAAAATAATGGTTGTATTCTAACCAATTCCCCCAATATGTGCAAGATAGGAAATTGCTTTTTTTCCAATTTTCAAAAAAAAAATTAAAAAAGTACCCAATCGTACAGATAGTATGACCAATTTGCTTGCAGACAAGAGAAAACAGGTTTATTCTGATAGATGTTACAGTAAAACAAAACGAATAGGAGAATCCCCCTATGTCAATGTCCATCCCTTTTCTTGTAGTCACGATCATCACGATAGTGTTCGGAATACTGAACTGCTTTTTCGGCTATTGGTGGTTTCGGGTAGGCCTTGTGATCTGCGGTCTTCTGATAGGAGCGGTAATAGGCGCTCTTATATCAGTATTCTTTGCCCCGCAGCTCCTTTTCATTCTGATGATCGCATTTGCCATAGGACTCGCGATCCTCTTCGGCGTACTGAAAAAGGTAGGTCTCTTTGTCCTCTGCTTTTTCGCGGGCTCCGGAATAGTCGCGATCCCGGTCTTCTCAAAGTACATATCCGGTTATCTTTCAAATGCAGCATCATACGCTCTTGCAAAAGCATCGGACATCTTCCCCGATCTTAATCTGACTTCGCCCCTCATCATTTCGCTCCTCATAGGGCTTGCTGTAGCGATCATCGCGGTGATCTTTGAAAAGCCGGTAGTCATCATCATCTCAGCTGTCTACGGAGGTGTCCTTCTTGCAGGCTCCGCCACGAGTATCTTCAACTTCAATGATATGACAAAGACCATCCTTTCGATCGTCCTTGCTGTGGCCGGCGTCCTCGTCCAGAGCGGTATCTTCGGAGTCATCAAAAAGAAAAACAAGGGTGCGAAATAAGTTTCGCCGACTGCCTTACAGTCTCTCCCTGATCTCTTTCTCCGCGGCTTCTATAATGCCCCGGAAATTGTCTGCTGTCATTATTGTCGCGCCCTGCGAGAGAACTATCATGCGTTCCACCATATCGCTTGTGGCGACCCTTATGTAAGAGTCCTTTTTCCTCTTGATAGCGGTCTTTTCTATGTACTGGTCCGCTGTCTCCGCGGTGGCTGTGAAAACAATATGGATATTGTTGTATTTGAGTATCTCAGTAGCGTGGTCTTCAAGAAGATAAGCGTCATATACCACAATAGTCTCACATCCCGCAAAAGCCGAATAATTCGAGAGTATATCGTTAAGCCTCCCCCTTGCCGCGTCTATACCGGCTTTCGCAAGATCCTTCAATTCATCCCAGGAAAAGATCATATTGTAACCATCGACCAAAAGGAGATCGCTCTTTTCCACAATGTGAAGGTCTATTCTTTCCTTCCCCTCGTAGGGCATCTTTTTTTCATCAAGCGCTCTCTTTATCGTAAGCTCAGTTTCTCTTTTTCTCTTCTTTTCAATGTCCCTGTCCCGTCCCCGTGGTTTTTCCTTCTGGTTCGCACTTCTTGAAAGGCCGTCCATTATCGCCTTCACGTCACGGCTCTCATGAAGTCCCCGGGACACTGAATGGTCTTCGTCGTAAGAGCCTGCCTTCCTTTTTTCCGGAAAAACGTAGGGCAGATGCATATGATCTGCGACTTCATTCCAGGGTACATAGACTCCCGCACCGTGGGCGCAGAAGATCGAGCCCGCCGGATTTGAAAGGTGCCTTTCAGGGTCATAAGA
>OMRF01000310.1 GCA_900313435.1 uncultured Lachnospiraceae bacterium
CGATAGCGGCTTCGGTATGTGATGCCACAAGAGTCAGGTTTGCGGGCCTTGATGGGGTATCTGATTTCAGGTTTCTTAACATCAATGCGATCTATCTGCTCCTTCTCACGATCATACCGCCGCTGTTTCTGCTGTATATCATAGCGGCAACGGACATGTGGCACAAGCTTGAAAAGTTCAAAGCAGGGACGGTCATATGCGCCATTCCGATGATGATATATATCCCGGTTTTTGTCATCAATTATTTCTACCCGGTCGCATTTGAGGTGGGACCCGGCAAGATGCTTATTAAACACTGGGGATATTATTATTCGTATGTTACCTTCCTGCTGTATATATTCATTTCGGCGCTTTTCATCAGGATGTATGTAAGACCGGTGGATAAGAGAAGAGCTCATATCCTGACGGTACCGGTCGTTATCGTTTTGGTAGGGATGATTATAAGCATGATCGCTTACGGGCATAATATAATATGCTTTACCATCTCCCTTTGCATTCTCCTTCTGATACTGATCAACAAGAGGGTGGAAGACTCCGTGGACATGGCTACCGGCATGCATACATACAAGGTATTTGCCGAGGATATGAACACCAATTTCAAAACGGGCAAACAGATGGAGATCATCCTGCTGAACATAGTGAATTTTCAATATGCACTCAGGATCGTGGGATATGATTCTATGCTGGGAATGATGGCTCCGATGTCATCGGAGATACTTCGCATAATGAAGAGGTATCATGCCCAGTTCATGTGTTATTACAACGGGGACGGAAAGTTCGCGATAGAGCTGTCGAGAAAGCATTTCGATTTTGCGCATGAGATAGCCGAAGAGATCGCAAGATCGATAAGACAGAACATACGTCTGGAGGTTGCCGATTTTGAACTTGATATAAATACATGCCTTGTGAACTGTCCGTCGGATATTTCCGATGTTGATTCGCTGTTCATGCTCATTGCCGATCTTGATCTTGCGGACAATGAAAGAAGAGTCCTTTCGGCGTCCAGCATCACGGACACGAAAGAGTTCAAGATGAAAAAGGAAATGGCAACGATCATTGACAGGGCGCTTACCAATCATTATTTCTCGGTTTTTTATCAGCCGATCTACGACACGAAGACAAAGAGTTTCAATTCGGCGGAGGCTCTTATCAGATTGAGGGATCCGAAGTACGGATATATCTCACCGACGCTTTTTATCCCGCTGGCGGAAAAGAGCGGAGCCATCCATGCCATCGGAAGCTTTGTCCTCGAGGAAGTCATAAAGTTCATTGCCACGCCTGAATTTAATGATCTCGGAGTGGATTACATAGAGATCAATCTTTCCGTCATGCAGTGTCTGCGCAGTGATCTTGCGGACGAGATAATAAGTCTGGCGCGAAAATACAGGGTCGCCCCGGCCAGGATCAATCTCGAGATAACGGAGACCGCCAGCGGATATTCACAGTCAAAACTGTACTCGAACATCATGGCATTGTCGGAATACGGATTTTCGATATCTCTTGATGATTTCGGAACAGGTTATTCGAACCTTATGAGGATAGCTTCGCTTCCGCTTGATATTGTTAAGCTTGACCGTGTGTTCGTGCTCATGGAAGAGGAAGGCGGAAATCATGTTATCATCAGGAATCTCATAGAAATGCTCAAGAATATGAAACTCAAGGTTCTTGTTGAAGGTGTGGAGACTGAGGAAATGGTGGATTCGTTCATCGGTCTCGGAGCGGATGAGATACAGGGCTTTTACTTTTCGCGCCCGCTTACCAAAACCGCGTATATACGCTTTTTGAAAGAAAAAAAGCCGGCCTGAATCATTAGTTGTTGGAAAATCATGCATTTTCTGCTATAATTAGACAGAATGTTTTGTTGACAGAGGAGGAGACAAAATGCTAGCGACATTAATTCCATTATTTGATGAGAATACTGCTGTTTGCGCATATTCACTTTTTGCACAGAAGCAGAATTTTCTTCTTAATCCAAGCATGCTTGGGACCGGATCACTTGATGGCGCCGGAACGATACTGGGGTTGGAAGTAGTAGAGAGTCTTGGAGCCGGAACACTTGCTGATAATCAGGAAGTGTTTGTTGAGCTGTCCAAGATATCGATGTTCTCTCCGATCGAAGAGAACTGCTCATTACCGCATGATAAGGTTGTTCTGCTTTTTGATCATTCGATACCGGCAGAGACAATGTATATAAAGAGACTGCAGCAGCTTAAGTTCATGGGATATAAACTGGCGATCAGGAACCTTGCCATAGAGCAGTTCCAGGAATATGCCCCGATACTCAGCCTTCTTGATTATATAATGCTTGATTACAAGAAGATCAATATGACGGCTGCCCAGAATTTCTTTTCCAAGGTTTATCCGGGCATTAAGCTCATTGCGGTCAATGTTGATTCGCTCGAGGATTTTGAAGAGCTTTCCAAGGGAAAGGCATATTCACTGTATGAAGGGGATTTCTACAGACTGCCAATCACAAAAGGAACGACTAAAGTCGCACCCTTGAAGGTCAACTATATAGAACTGCTCAAGATAGTCAACAATCCCGACTTTGAACTGACAAAGGCAGCCGATATCATCGGAAGAGATACAGCGCTTGTAATAGAACTTCTTCGCATGGTCAACCATATGGCTGTCAATTCCGAGATCACATCGATCAGACATGCGGCAGCCATGCTCGGACAGAAGGAACTGAAGAAGTGGATCAATGCGGTAGTATCGCATCAGTTGTGTGCGGACAAGCCCAATGAGATCACAAGACTTTCGCTTCTGCGTGCAAAGTTTGCTGAAAATCTTGCGCCGGTATTTGAGATGGCTTCATTATCGAATGAACTGTTCCTTATGGGTCTGTTCTCGGTACTTGATATAATCCTTGATAAGCCGATGAAAGAAGCACTTGCGATGGTCAATGTATCCAAAGAGATCACCGAAGCCCTTGTGAACAAGACGGGCGATATGGCGCGTGTACTTGACTTTATTGAGCGCTATGAGACGGCTTCATGGTCGGAACTTTCGCGTCAGATGATCGTGTATGAGATCAAGGAAGGTCCTGTATATGACGCATACGTTGATGCACTTGCATGGTACAGAGACCTGTTTGGATCCGAAGACGAGAAGAAGTGACGGAGTATAGGACAGCCGGATTATGATGGGGTATGAGATAACG
>OMRF01000244.1 GCA_900313435.1 uncultured Lachnospiraceae bacterium
ATGGTATCGAAAAAGAAATCCCCGCCTCAGAGCTAAAAAAAGGAGATCTTGCGATAGTCCGTCCCGGAGAGGCCATTCCCTGCGACGGTATCATAGAATACGGCTCATCGGCCGTGAACGAGGCAGCGCTCACGGGAGAATCGATCCCCGTGGAAAAAAACGAGGGAGATATAGTCCATGCCGCAACGATGAATGAAAACGGCTTCATCAAAGTTCGCGCCAATGGGACCTTCGAAGACACCCTGCTCTCAAAGATAATAGCCCTGGTTTCGGATGCCTCCGCTACAAAGGCTCCCATAGCCCGTATCGCTGACAAGGCCGCAGCGGTCTTTGTTCCTCTTGTAATGTTAATAGCCCTTCTGACTCTGATCGGATGGCTTCTCTCAGGAGCTGACTTCTCACTTTCTCTTTCACGTGCCATATCAGTCCTTGTAATATCATGTCCCTGCGCCCTCGGACTTGCGACCCCGGTGGCTGTGATGGTGGGAAACGGAGTCGGGGCAAAAAACATGATCCTCTTTAAGACCGCCGCTTCACTTGAAGAAGCAGGAAAGACCTGCGTTGCCGCGATCGACAAGACAGGGACCATCACAAAGGGAGAGCCAAAGGTCTTTAATGTGATCCCCGCAGAAGGAATCTCAAAGGACGCTCTTCTGACCAGTGCCTTCGTGCTTGAAAGAAAGAGCTCCCATCCTCTTGCAAAGGCGATCACATCCTTCTATGAGGATCTTCTTGAGAGTGAAGGAAAAAGTCTTCACGCAAGAGAGCGCCTTTCCGAAAGCGTTTGTGATTTCAAGGAACATCCCGGAAATGGTCTTACCGGCACTCTGAACGGCGAAAGGATCGTCGTCGGAAACAAAGATTTCATGGAAAGATTTATAAAACTTTCCGCCGATGCCCTTTCCTTTTATTCTGAGGCGCAGGACAGAGGGAGCCTCAGTGTCTTTGTCCTTCGAAACAACGAATACTTAGGACAGCTGGTCCTTTCCGATGAGATAAGGGAGGAAAGCGCACAGGCTGTTTCGGAGCTTAAAAAGCTCGGGATCAAAACCATAATGCTCACGGGCGACAGTGAAGGTGCGGCGAGATATATCGGAAAGACCGCGGATGTCGACCTTGTGATCGCAAAAGTCCTTCCTTCCAACAAAGAAAGGGTTATACGGGAACTGAAGGAGAGTGATCCAAAAGGGAACGTCCATGTGGCAATGGTCGGTGACGGGATCAATGATGCCCCCGCTCTTATGCGCTCTGACAGCGGCTTTGCCGTAGGATCCGGTACGGATATCGCGATCGACTCCGCCGGGATCGTCCTGATGAAAAACTCCCTCTCCCTCGTCCCCGCGGCGATACGTCTTTCAAGAGCGGTCCTCAAAAATATCAAAGAAAACCTCTTCTGGGCTTTCTTCTACAATATTCTCTGCATACCGCTGGCTGCCGGTGTCTATCAGACATTATTCGGCTTCACCCTTGAGATGAGCCCCGCGGTAGGAGCACTTATAATGAGCCTTTCCTCGGTGACTGTGTGTCTTAATGCCCTGAGGCTCAATCTTGTGAAGCCCTTTGACAAACGGCATGACAAGCCAAAAAGAGGAGCGGGTTTTGATATTAACGCTTATTCAAACAATGAATGGCTCATAAAAATGGAAGAAAAGGAGATTGAAATGGAAAAGACAATGACTATCGAAGGCATGATGTGTCCGCATTGCGAAAAGACCGTAAAAAATGCGCTTGAAGCGCTGCCGGGCGTTTCAAGCGCAGATGTAAGTCATGAAAAGGGTGAGGCCCATATCTTCCTCACTTCAGAGGTTTCTGATGAAGACCTGAAAAAAGCGGTAGAGGAAAAGGACTACAAGGTGGTATCCGTTTTCTAGTATAACCAGATCACATGGTGCTGACTATCGAGATATTTCTCTCGTGGGAGAGATCCACTACCCTTCCGTCATCATACTTCACCATAGGGCGTGAGAGCGCGGATTGATTGATATAGATGATATCCACCCGCTCTCCGTCCGAAAGTATGACCTTTGAATTCTGATAATAATTTGCAATGTGTTCCAAAAAGGTAAGGACATATTTCGGATTGTATTTCTGAAGTCCGTCTCTCTCAAAGTCCGATATCACCTCAAAAGCACACTTCGGCGAACGATACGCGCGTATCGCAGTCATGGCATCATAGACATCCGCTATAGCTATGATCTCCGCGTAATCGTCTGTCTCGTCTCCCGTAAGTCCTCTGGGATAACCGCTGCCGTCGCAGCGTTCATGGTGCTGCAGAGCAGTCTTCACAATCCTTTGATCCAGGTTCGGAATCTTCTTTAATATATTGAA
>OMRF01000089.1 GCA_900313435.1 uncultured Lachnospiraceae bacterium
CCCTTATCGTTCGCGCGCAGCCAGATCATGTTCACGATCTCGGAGATCATGTTGGAAACCTTATAATCCACGGGCACGATATCCATGCTCCCCGCCTCAATCTTGGAAAAATCGAGAATGTCGTTGATCAGCGAGAGCAGCATCTTGCCGGCACCCTGTATATTTTCCGCATCCTTCTTGATCTCTTCCGACGCCTCTTCCCGGCGCAGGATCACCTCGTTCAGCCCTAGAATGGAGTTGATCGGGGTGCGGATCTCATGACTCATGCTGGAGAAGAAACGGTTCTGCGCCCGGTTCAATTCCTCCGCGCGGGCCGCCTCCTCACGGGCGCGCAGGCTCTCGCGCCTCAGGTTTGCCTTCTGATATATGAAAAGGACATAGATCGCGATTCCCACCAGGATCACCGAAACAAGGGAATCCATAAAAAAGACCTTTCTCGTGTGAGGTTTGACCAGCTCCGGATGCAGATACCACGCAAAATATGCGCCCACAGCCACAAACGTCAGGCACATCATCATCACGATGCGAAGCTTACCCGAGAGCGCTGTACCGATAAACATATAGCCGAAAATGATCCAGAACACGCCGCCGCCCATCGGGCCGCCGCCGAAAAAGAAGATCATCGGTATCAGCCAAAACACAACCCAGATCACCTGAACGACCGACCCGAGCAGAGGCTTCTTGCTGTGGATCGCGATATAGGGCACGATGGGTGTCGAGATCATGGTAGTAACGAGCGTGAAGATCTCCCAGATATTTTCCCCGTACAGGACATCAAAGATCACCGCCACAAGACAGGCCAGATTTCCGAGGGCTGCAAGCACGATCATCGTGCGCTCCTCATAGCATAAATTCAGTTCTTTCAATCTGTTTTTTATCTGTCCGAACAGTTTCATGACGCACCACCTCCCGCAAAGGTGATGCGGTTTTCCGCCAGCACCCGTTTCATCACGTGTTCAAATTCTCCCACATCGATGGGCTTGGCCACAAAACCGTCAAAGCCCTCGTTTAAAAACATCTCCCGCGCGCCGCTCACGGCATTCGCGGTCAGTGCGATCACCGTGATATCGGTCCCGTTGCGTTTTGCCGCTTCCTTCAAGAGCTTCATGGCCTCCACACCGTCCATACCCGGCATCATGTGGTCCATGAAGATGATATCGTAGTCTTCCCCTCGTTCATAGCGATCGATCGCTTCCCTTCCGCCTGCGGCGGTCTCCACGATCATTCCGTACTCCTTGAACATTCCGGAGGCCACCACCAGGTTCATAGGCTCGTCATCCACGATCAGTGCGCGCACATCCTTAAACATCGGCTTGCTCTTCATGTCCGTGCAAAGCGTGTCCGGAGTCAGGAGTTCGCCGTTCAGCAAACGAACGACGGGAACCGCGTAAAGAGGCTTCGGCATGACGATCACCTGACTGCCGGGATTTGTATGAAAGCCCGCGCGTGCCGATACCGCCACGACCACACCCGTCTTGCTCAGCTCATCAAAATAAGCACCGTCCTCGTTGTATTCCTCTTCTCCCATAAAGATATGGCTCACATGCAGGCGCTCGATCAGGCGCTCCACTTCCCTTGCACTGTCCGCGGAATAAAGGGGTCTGCGAATCCCCACGGCCAGATTGGTTGCCATTTGACTGTAAAAATCGCGCACCGCGGGAACCTTGTACTTCTCCGGACGCACATGGAACAGAATATCTCCGACCGAGGAAGGCTCCATATTCAGACAGGGGGCCTTGTCCGACACTGTCTGCGGAAGCGTCACACGCACCATGGTCCCGACACCCCGGTTGCTCTCGATCTTCACAAAGCCTCCCATCCGGTGGGCCATACCGTATACAATGGGAAGGCCGAGCCCTATGCCACCCGTACTGCGATTTCGCTTTTTGTTCGCCTGATACAGGCCCCTTGAAGCCATGGCGATATCCCGGCGACTCATGCCCACACCCGTGTCCGTCACCTCGATACACAGGTTGACACCGTATTTTCGCTCCGTGGTATAGATCTTGATATAAACACCGCCGCGGGCGGTAAACTTGATCGCGTTGAGCGTCAAATGACGCAGGATCTTCTTGAGCTTCCGTATATCCCCCCTCAAAACAGAGGGAACATTCGGGTCAAGGTCGATCACGAGCTCAAGATTTTCCTTGTTTCCCTCCGTGTAATGTCTGTAATCCGCCACAAGGTCGTTGACCACGGAGGTGACCATATAGTTTTCCTCCTCGAGCACAAGACTTGCACGCTTCACTTCGGTGTAGTCCTGGATATCCTCAATCTGATTGGAAAGACGCATTCCCGCATCCCGTATGGCATTCAGTTCCGTTCCGGAATCCTTCTTCAAAAGGAGCATGGACATGCCGTTTACCACATTGACCGGCGTGCGAAGCTCGTGAGATATATTGGAGAGAAAATCATCCATATCGTTGTCATAGGACTCGATATCCCCATCCCGCTTTTTGATCGCCTCCGCCTGTTCAAGCCGGTTGCTCACCGATATCCGGCACACGAAATAAATGGTGACCACAACCACCAGCTGCAGACAAATGCGCGAGATCGTAAGCGAATCAAGCGTAAAATTGTCCGGGTTAACGAAAAACAAAAACTGAAAACACATGATAAATGCGTATTCGATAAGGATCATGTTCAGGACAAAAATCCTGTCATAGAAAGAAAAGATCACAAACATAAGCGTGATAATGGTGCAGACATCAAATAAACTGGTCGCGTGCACACCGTGAAATAAAGTCGCAAACATTCCGAAGCCGAGATAAAAGGCCTCTCTCTGCTTCTCCGTCA
>OMRF01000025.1 GCA_900313435.1 uncultured Lachnospiraceae bacterium
AAACATACTATCACGCAGGATTTGACTTGTCAAGGAATTATTTGGAATTGTTGCGGAAACACGAAAGCGTTCACCGGATGATGCCCGGTTCCGCTGCCTGACGGGATCTTAAAGCTTTTGTCTTTCTGCCGCAGTAGTGATAAAATCCTTTCAGCTTTTATTTTTCAGATTTTGGAAAGGATATCTTATGACCAGAACTCCTTCAGGCGCTCCGATCCGTATTGCAGCCGCGCCCGACAAAAAAGTCCTTCCTGTTGTCTTTGCGCTCCTCAATTCTATTCTTATAAACGAGAAGGGCTATCCGGTCGAGTTTTACTGTCTATCGACAAAACTTGATGATCAGGACAAGGCACTGCTTTTAGATTTCTTCTGTAAAGATCCCCAAAAAAAGATCATCTTTCCCCGGATCAACGAAGATCTTCTTCCAAACGATCTTCCAACCACAGATGTCTGGCCCCAGGAAATGTATTACCGCCTTTTGCTAACCGATATTCTGGACAAGGAAATAGACAGGATTCTGTACCTTGATACGGATATGATCGTAAACAAAGAAATCTCGGATTTTTATTTTTCTGATTTTGAAGGCAGTCTGATGACAGTTGCGAAAGATCCTGTCTTTGATTATACCCTTACCCTGAACAACCCGAATACCAAGGCCAGAAACGATTTTTTCCGCCATCTGAGGGATAATGAAGGTCTGAATTATTTTTGTTCGGGAATGCTTCTTATGAATATCGCCAAACTTCGCAAAGAATACTCTCTTAACAGGTACCTTGAGATATTTGATTCGCTGCGGGACAAGGCTGCCCTTTACGATCAGGATCTATTAAACTACGCCCACAGGGGACAGGTCAGATATGTCGATAATACTGTTTACGGCGTGTTCACCTGGGACTCTCACAACAAGGGCCGTACATATGAAGATATAAAAAATAATGCGGCGATCGTCCATTTTACCGCTCCCGCAAAGCCCTGGACCCACAACGCCATACGTTATGACATCGAGCAGCTTTGGTGGGATTATGCGAAAGGAACCCCTTATTATCTGACCATGCTTGAAAACGTCTTCTTTGCTTCACTGCATTCAACCTTCACCGAGGACGAATTCAACAAGTTGAAAAGTGAGAATGAAGAGCTGCGTTCTCTTCTCTCCCACTCCATGGAAATATTGAAGAAATTCACGGGTTAAGCGCTTCCCGCACTCATAAAAGCCGCCCCGCATCCGCGCGTGCAAGGATGACCGCTCCCTCCTTAAACAGCGGGTAGCTGCAGGACTTCATTGCAGTTTCAAGAACACCCGCAAACCTGTTTCCCGCAGAGCAATCCGGAAAGCATTCTCCGATAAGCGCAGAGAGCAGATAGAAAACTGCCGTGGATACCTCCTCCCCAAGCCGTGCAGTCCTTAAATAAGTGAGTGCGGACATCAAAAGATAAGCTTCATAAAGTTCCTCTGAAAAATCGACACCAAGCGTCCTCGAATCCCTTATTATCATCTCAAGAAGATAATATTGGTCGAGGCTTTTTTTCTGTCCCGAAAAGTGCCTGCTTGCAGATGTTTCGGAATCAGTCTTGACGTAACACTCTCTTTTTGTCTTCAGCGCTTTTTTTGCAAGCGGAACGGCAAGCAGCGGTATCACTGTGTCCTCGTACCAATAACCCTCCGGAAAAATGAGTTTCTCAAATATCTTCGCGTTGTAAAGCTTTCCCCATGCCACTATGCCTGTACTCACAGGTGACAGGACCTTTATCTCAGGATTGATATCCGGGACATTCCCCGGCTCATCAAAGCATGTCGCGCCCTCCAAAATATCAGCACCACTGCTTTCAGCTGTTTTGTAAAGGTCTTCGATCACATTCTGATCCGACAGAAAGTCATCTGCATCCGTGAAGAAAAGATACTTCATATCAGCTTCTTCTATGCCCCGGTTTCGTGCCCCGGAAAAACCCCTGTTTTCCTGATGTATTACTTTCACCCTTCTGTCACCGGCATATGCATCCAGCAGCCTGCCCGTTCCATCTGTGGAACCATCATCAACAAATATCACCTGCAGTTCCCCGGAAAAATGCTGCGACAGGACAGAATCCGCACAACGACCGATATTCCTTTCTTCATTGAAGCATGGAATGATCACTGAAACCCCGTCTTTTCTGCTTTTTGATAAAACATTCTCCCTGACGCAGCTTGAGGCATGAAACGGAAAGGTAATATTCAAAAATTCTCTGCAGAGTTTAAGCTGCTCCCGGCTCATCTTCATTTCAAAAGCCTGTTCTCCGGTATCGCAAACAGAACAAATTCCGAAGGAATAGGAACAATACTGTTTGATCTCAGATAATAATGGTAATCGTCCCGCATGCTTTGGATCAATTCCGGTATCCGCACTATGTCATCATAGTTGTGATATACGCATATCGTAAGGAGCGGGGCTTCCTCCTCGATATGCCTCCTGCAGCCTTTAAGCGCGTTATATTCCGCGCCCTCGATATCCATTTTGATCCAGGTGACCTTCTCTTTTATATCATCATCAAGACATACCACCTCAACCGCCGTCTCGCCCGCCTCCTGAAGCTGGCCGATAGAATCTTCCTTGTCGTTCACATACATGACTGCGTTTTTTTCCGCAAGGCCTTTGTTCCTTACGTCTATATCATGGAGTCCCTTCGTGTTCTCCCTTATCTTTTCGCATAGCGACGGCATGATCTCGTATGATATTATCTTTTTGTATGACCGGTAATTCTTGTCAAAATCTACAACTGTGTCCCCTGTGTACCCTCCGGCATCTACGAAAACCTCCTCATCAAGCGGCTTGATGAGATCGTGATCGAAATAATCCGAGTACAGAGACTCCTGCATCTTCAGCACTCTTGTATAATCAAAGTCGTACCAGTTTTTTATTATCTCTGTGAGCACTGCCTTCGAACGATAGTCAGACAGGCGGTCATACAGCGACCTCAGCTCATCCATATTTCTCGAAACAGCCTCCACCCGCCGGTCTATAGTGTTGTAGTCCTCTGTTTCAGGATCAATAGTGCCGTACAAAGTGGAATTCATATTGATAAACAGGATTATAGCGCGCCTGACTTCAAGCGGCTGTTTCTGAAGGCAGGCTATTGCTCTGTTTTTCCTGTCTTCTGCCGGAACCAGCCTTGTATAATCCAAAACCTCCCTGAAATACAGATCGTACAGCTTCAGTCCTTCCCTTTCATCTATGACCGAAAGGACTGTCAAAAGCCATTGATCGGGCTCAGAGTCTGCAACCGTAGACTCACTTTCAAACAGCTCCCTGTTTACCTTCTTTTGGAATTCCCGAAAAGAAGGGAGTATCGCTTCAAGCTCGACAGGACTTCCGTTTTCAAAAAGAGCCCTCATTTCAAGAATGAGGGCCCTTATCTCCTTTAAATTCATCACGATCTCAACTTTTTCCTCTGCTCATAAACCGCACTCAGAAGCTTCTCCTCCGTGCTGGTATCCATGAGGATCGACATACCCTTGATTATCTTTGCCTTTTCCGAATTGAGACGGGAAATCTCACGCTCGTGCTCCTTGATCTCGGCCTCCACCGCCGCAAGTTTCCTCTTCGCGTCTTCCAACGCTTCACGATTCGATAAATTAATTTCGGACATCTCAACCTCCCGAAGCGTCAGCAGCCTGCTTCGCCTTGTCGTAACCATGCTTCTGGTTCAGCATCATATCCTTGACCTTCATGAGGCGCACCTGAGTCGAGCGCTCATTCTCGTCAAGCTTCATGGTGATATAACGGATCGCCTCCTGTGTATCAGGGATAATGACATGCTCAAGAGCGTTAACGCGCCGTCTGGTCTTCTCTATCTCCGCAGACATAAGACGACAGGCTTTTTCTACCTCTGCGAGCCTTAACATATCCTTGAAGACCTCTGACAGAGCCTTTACCGCACCGTCAAGATCCGAGGATGTAAAGGCGAAGCCGTAGGAATACATATCGTTCTCATCCGGCGTCCTGGTCTCGCACTCAAATACAGGGATGTCAACGGACATGACATTCCTCGTGGACTTTTTGAGATATACCTCCTGCTTCGGTGCCATCAGCGCCTCTGCAAGGGTCTGGTCATCCATACCGCTCTTTGCGAGGACGAATTTTCTGTTCGCCTCTGAAAGTCCCTCTTCCACCTTCTTTCGAAGAGCCATATTCTCACGGCAGAGGTCGAGGAACTGTCTCATGAGCTCATCGCGCTTGTCCTTAAGAAGATGATGGCCGCGAATCGCAGTCACGAGCTTCTTCTTCCGCGCGGTAAGCTCCATTCTTGTAGGATTTACATTTTGGTTTGCCATAGAAAGATCCCTTTCGAAGTAAGCCGGAAGCTATGCTTATTTTTTCTCATAGTAGGTATCCAGCATCGCATCCGGAATACGTTTCAGCTCTGCTCTCGGAAGGATCCTAAG
>OMRF01000130.1 GCA_900313435.1 uncultured Lachnospiraceae bacterium
AAACACGGGAACTGCTTATGAGAACTCGCTGTACAGCGGGATGTTATTCAATTCCTATTGCTGATACTGAGTCTGTATTTGAGGGGGACACGGGGTGTGTCCCCCTAGTTTTACTCCTTATATAGAAGAAAGTCGGTTACCATTCACGCCATGACCACTTCCGCTAATTCTCGGGACATCTGAGAATCGGATGTATGTTAGATCAAAACATAGCTAATATTATTTAAAATTATGTAACTATTTACTTGACAAACTCCGTAAAATAGTGTATAATATATGTACACTATCAAAGGAGGTATTTGCCATGTCAAGTATCGTTTATCAAACCAACAAACAAACCGGTATCACATACGCTTACGAGAGCGTATCCTACTGGGACAAAGAGAAAAAACAACCCCGTTCAAAAAGACAGTACCTTGGTCGTGTTGATCCTGAAACCGGTGATATTATCCGCAAGAAAGATAAGAAAACGGATAGTGCAGAAATGGTTGTTGGCTCTGTTGATCTGCCGGCACTGAAAAAGGAAATCGAGAATAAGGATAAGATCATAGCAGATCTTCAGAAAGCTCTTGACGACGCTAATAAGAAATATGATGAACTTGCAGAAAAGGTCAGAACAGTTCGTCTTTCAGTCGCAAAGGAGTTTTCGGATGTTTGATCAGGATATATTGATCGCTGATCTTCGCTTTGAGATCAAGGTTCTCAAGGATAAGTTGGAAGCGTTTGAGTCCGGGGAAAAATATATCCAGATGGAGAAGGAATTCCTTCGGTGCCGGAATGCGGATGCAAGAACTATTCGCCGACTGAAAAATGAGCTGGCGGATGCACGGAAAGAAATGATTCATGTGAGGAATCTTTGGTTTGCCACTTGTGATGATTTGGAAAAAAAGATAGAAAAGCTTAATAAAAAAGAACGCGAATGGTATGATAAGTATATCAAAAAAACCCAGGAATTATATGCGTCAAAAACTGAGCTTGAAGAAGAAAAAGAAAAGAATAAGAGTTTACAGTCAAGACTGAAAAAAGACCATACCAACTCATCCAAGTCCTCATCCATGAACCCGAACCACGAGACGATCCATAAGCATAATTCCAGAGAAAAATCAGGAAAGAAGCCAGGTGCACAACCGGGGCATAAGCATCATGGAAGAAAGAAACATGAACCTACCGATAAAATACAGATCCCACCTCCCGATGTGTATCTGGACACGGACAGATATTTACCGACAGGAAAAACTATTACAAGGCAACTGGTAAAGGTTCATGTCATTACGGAGGTAATAGAATACAGCACTCCGGAATACCGTGATAAGAAAACCCGGCAGCGTGTACATGCGCCATTCCCGGATGGAGTTATCGATGATGTGAACTACGATGGAACAGTAAAGGCCATGGCTTATATGATTAATAATGACCTTTACACATCCATTGATAAAACGAGGTTGTTCATGAAGGACATCTCTCACGGCGAAATCGATATATCCAACGGTTTCATCTGCAAACTGTCAAAGGAGTTTTCGGAGAAGACTGCTGAGGAGAGAAATGAGATCTTTGACGATCTTCTCTCTGCGCCGGTGCTTCATGCTGACTTTACATTTGGACGGGCAAATGGGAAGCAGATGGCTGTAATCATTACCTGCGCCGATGGGAAGGTCCTGTACCAGGGGCGCGAAAAGAAGGGTGATGAGGGCGTAAAGGATTCGCCGTTGGAATTCTATGATGGAACACTGATCAGCGACCACGAAGCTGCTCTCATCAAGCATGGCTCACAGCATCAGGAATGCCTTGCACATCTGCTCCGGTATGCCAAGGCAGGGATGGAAAACGAGCCGGATAAGACCTGGCATAAAAAACTTGCCGAATGGATCGGTCGGGCCATAGGTTACTGGGATAGTGTGGTCAACGGCTGGATGCGTGTTGACAAGGGAAAGGCACGGGAACTTATAAATGAGCTCCATGAAATACTTGAACTTGCCAGGGATGAATATGAATATGAGCCACCATCAAAATATTTCACGGAAGGACACAATACCTTCAAAAGAATGGAAGAGAGTTTTGATGACTATGTGCTCTTCCTTAGAGAAATAGCAGTAGAACCAACAAATAATGAGGCCGAAAGATATGGCAGGAAGTTTAAGCGGAAAGCCCATCAGGTAATGTCGTTTCGGAGTCAGGATGGAGGAAACTATTTC
>OMRF01000085.1 GCA_900313435.1 uncultured Lachnospiraceae bacterium
AGCTTGCCCGTATTCCAAAGGAAGCTGTTACCGAGAAAGATTTCAACGATCTGAAGGATAAAGAGGCTGCGCTTTTGAAAGAAAAAGGAGATGCAAATACAGAAGCAGAGAAGGCCAAAACTGCACTTAAGAGTTTTGAAGATCACCTCCGTGTTGACATCCTGCACTGTTTGGAAAACAAACTTATTGAGAACGGTGAGCACTATAGCGAACTTGATGAGCTTATAAATGGTGTCAAGAAGGCGAAGATTGTCGTTGAAGAAAAGATAAATGAGAACGCAAAGGAGCAAAACGCTCTGGCAAAGTATAACGAAGAACTTAGCAAAGCGGAATCTGATCTTGAAAAGGCGCAGGGAGAAGAGACAGATACGCTGAATAAGGACAAAGCTGACTTTACAGAAAAGAAACAAAACTCTGAAAATACTAAAACGAAGATTGAGACTGTTCTCAAAACACTGGAAAAACTGAGCTTTGACAGTTGGGCGTCAGCTCATGCAGAGCAGGAGAAGGCAGAGAAAAGGATAAAAGAGATATCCGGGCTTATAGAGAGTACTGATAAGGCTAAGAAGGATGCGGATGAAAAGCTTGCATCGGAACAGGCTTCTTTAAAAACACTGCAGGAAACTCTTGGCAGGGCTGAAAAAGAAGAAGAGACAAGAAAAATAAAGCTGGATGATACGATGAGTAAAAGCAAGTTTGAATCTGTTGATGAAATGCTTAAGCTTGTTCTGTCCGAAGAAAAGATTTCAGAGATTGATAAGGAGATAGGTGATTATAAGCAGGATGTTACAACAAATAAACAGCAAATAAAAGATGCCGAGAAGGATGCAGAAGGCCGAAAGGTCATTGATATCGAGGCCCTTAAGGAAAAATGCGAAACAGGACAGAGCGATGTAGCAGGTAAGCAGAGAGTTGTTAATACTATCGAGAACAGATTAAAAGGAAATACAGACAAGCTTGAAAAGATCAGATCTCAGGAATCTGAGCTTGAGAAGGCGAGAAAAGAGAATAATATCTGCACCAGATTGTATAACCTCGTTAAAGGTACCACCGGAAACGGGAAGATAACGCTGGAGCAATACATTCAGGCAGCCGGATTCGATGGGATCATTGCGGCAGCGAACAGGCGGCTTTTGCCTATGAGTGACCGTCAGTATGAACTGTACAGACAAGAGGATTCACTTGGAAAGAAGAGTAATACATTCCTCGATCTTGAAGTTCTTGATAATTTCACAGGTCACAGGAGACCGGTAGGAAGTCTTTCCGGGGGCGAGAGTTTCAAGGCTTCGCTCAGTCTGGCTCTGGGCTTATCCGACACGGTTTCATCAAATATAGGCGGTATCCAAATGGATGCACTGTTTATCGACGAAGGTTTTGGAACATTGGATCGCAATTCTATAGAAAATGCGATGGAAATTCTTATCAATCTGTCGGGAACCAGCAAGCTTGTTGGAATAATCAGTCACAGAGAGGAACTGATGGAGAACATCCCTCAGCAGATCCGTGTAAGAAAGACTATGGATGGAAGCCAGTTGACGATAGAAACAGGGATTTAAGAAAGGTTTGGACCCTTTTGGACCCCCGGGACGGGGTGAAAATGGACCCCCGGGACAGTCCCGGGGGTCCAAAAAGGCCGGGGGTCCAAAACCTTTTTATTGACATATTCCACAAGTGGAACTATACTCTTGAGGTGTTCCACTTGTGGAATATTTTTGTCCAGGAGGAAAGATCTATATGCTAAAACACGGTATTTTAGGGCTGCTTAATTACGGAGACATGACCGGATATCAGATTAAGACGGCCTTCAGTGATTCATTGAACCATTTCTGGCATGCGCAGACCAGCCAGATCTACAGGGAACTTCAGGTGCTTGAAAAGAACGGCTGGGTAACGGTTACAAGAGTGGAGCAGGAAGGAAGACCGGATAAAAATGTTCTTTCAATAACCCAGTCAGGACGCGACGAGCTAAAAGAGTGGCTTAATGATGATGCATCCGCGAGCCCCATCCGAAATGCCATGCTGATGAAGGTTTTCTTCAGGGGTGAATGCAGTATTGATGAGAACATTGCCTATTTCAGAAGCCTTGCAAAAAGAGAGACGGTTTTTCCGAAGGGCAGTGAGGTGACAGGAGAAGTTAGTGAAAGCTATAGAAAGAAGATAAATGACCCGCTAAAAGCTCTGTACTGGAAGTTCACGATCGATTTCGGCGTGATGTATGAGAGGATGCTTGAAGAATGGTGCGATAACTGCGCCAACGAACTGGAAAGGCTCAAGAAAGGAGCAACCCGGTGAAAAAAATACTTAACGGAAATCAGATAAAGATCATAGCGATCATCGCCATGACTATAGATCATTTAACCTGGGCGTTTTTTCCGGGTTTCCAGCATATATGGTATGTTTATCTGCTCCATATCATAGGGAGGCTGACGGCTCCTATTATGTGGTTCTTCATCGCAGAGGGATTTCACTATACCCGGGATGTTAAGAAATATGCTTTAAGGCTCTTCGTGTTTGCAATCATATCACATTTCGCATATGATTTTGCGGGAGGAATATCGTTTATCCCGAGTGGATTCTTTAACGCGACAAGTGTGATGTGGTCGCTGGCATGGTCAGTGGTCTTAATGGTGATCTTCACGACAGACCGGATACCTAAGTGGGGTAAGATCCTGCTAATAATTCTGATCTGCTTCATCACATTCCCGGCGGATTGGTCCACGATTGCGGCGATGTGTCCGGTGTATCTGTATCTGAACCGCGGCGATTTCAAGAAGCAATCATTAACGATGCTTATCTGGGTTGTCATCTATGTTGCCGTATACTTCATTTTCATGGATAAGATATACGGGCTCCTCCAGATGTTTACACTGTTATCACTGCTGGTGCTGAAACAGTATAACGGAGAGAGAGGAAAGTGGAAGGGCATGAAATGGTTCTTTTATATATACTATCCCGCTCATCTCTTCGTGATCGGATTGATCAGAATAATGTTGGGGAATGGCACCATATTCCCGTGATAGTTTTGGACGGGGGTCCATTGCACGAAAAATAGTACAATGGACCCCCGGGACAGTCCCGGGGGTCCAAATCAGAAAGGAGAAAAATGGCAAAATACTATGAACCTATGATCTATATGTGTACACCGGAAAATCCCAACACAATGGGTGCATGTGTTGTGCTCAAGGAACCTGTGGATGGGGATGTTCTGAGCGAGGTTGTTGAAGAATTAAGACAGCGATTTCCGTACTTTTATGTGAAAGCCGAGAAAGTTGGGAATGACCTGCTTCCAAAACCCAATCCGCTTCCCATGACGGTAAGGAACACCTGGAGCCC
>OMRF01000230.1 GCA_900313435.1 uncultured Lachnospiraceae bacterium
CTTGCAACGACCATCAGCAGCTGGGCGTTCTTTATTATTCAGGCAGTCTTTTATTTATCCTCAAAGGCTTTGATCCGCTTTTCCTTAAGAAGCATCGTCGCGGCCGATCTAAAGGATATGCTGTCTATAGGCTTTCCGGAAGGTCTGTCACAATTTTGCCAGATGCTAAGGGGACTGTTTCTGAATTACGCCATACTGCGCTATGTCGGCGAAAATGGAATGTCAGCCTATTC
Source organism: uncultured Lachnospiraceae bacterium (assembly GCA_900313435.1). Lineage (GTDB taxonomy): Bacteria > Bacillota > Clostridia > Lachnospirales > Lachnospiraceae > RUG306. The sequence goes on from OMRF01000230.1 coordinate 234, forward strand.
GGCGGTCATGTCTGTCGCGGGGCTTTACTTTGCGGTTATAGCAGGGATAGGAGCGTCTTCAAGGGTTCTAATAAGTGTCTATTCAGGAGAAGAGGATAGAGCCGGACTGGTTCTTGTCATGAAAACCGCTCTTTATAAGGGGATGGCACTTGCTGCCGTGGTCAACCTCGTGTTTATCTTAGCCGCGCCTCTGATCACCGGTGTTTTCTATCCTGACAGGACAACGGAGGTTTATGCCCTGGCTCTTTGGGGATTTCGTCTGTTCCCTGTTTCCATGGTGCTCGCGTGTTACAGGATAATTTTCAGCAATTGTTATCAGTGTATCGGCAGAGTGCGCTTTGTAAGTCTAATTTCTGTTGTGGACGGCGTTCTCGGTACCGTTGCTACGTCGTTTGTTCTGTTACCGCTCATGGGGGGAATGGGCATCTGGATCACCCAGGTTTTGAACGGCATTTACCCTGTCATATTGATAATATTGCACGCCTGGTTCATAAACAGAAACTTCGCGATGGATACCGAAAGCCTGATGACTCTTGACAAGAGCATGGGCGTACCGGAGGAAGACCGTCTGGACGTTGCGATAAAAAGTTCCGGTGAAGTTGTCAATGTTTCCGAGAAGATCATCCGGTTTTGCAAGGAGCATCATATTGATGAGCGAAGAGCCTATTTTTCCGGATTATGCTTTGAGGAAATGGCTGGAAATATCGTGGAACATGGATTTGATGACAGGAAAAAGCACAGCATAGATATCCGTGTGGTCTACAAGGGAGAAGACGAGCTGCTCTTAAGATTAAGGGATGACGGCAGGCCATTTAACCCGAAGGAATATTCAGATCTTTTTGAATCCGAAGATATAACGCATAACATTGGCATCCGCATGGTCAGCAGGATAGCGAAGAGTATGGAATATCAGAATATGCTCGGATTGAATGTTCTGACGATTCGGGTCTGAAGGGGACAGCCCCGGTTAAGGATAGACATCTCCTAATGATTCGTGCTATAAAAAAGAACGTAAAATGATCAGGGAATCCACAAAGGTTATCAGAAAAATATGACATTTGAAGATATTGAAAATATTGTCTCACTGCTCTTTACCGTAGTGGGGCTTCTCTACTGCCTCTTCAAATACATTGACACCCCGAAGCGGGGATACAGGTATTTGATCGCTTTCTTTATCACAAGCTTTCTGAGCGAGTATTATTGGACTGTTTATGTCCTTTTGATGGGAGAATCTCCCAATGTCAGCGAGTTTACGGCTTATATCGGATGGGATGTAGGGTATGTCTTTCTGCTCCTCGCCGTGTTTTTCCTGCGGCGTGACGGGGCCAGAGGCTTCTTTCATCCGCTCATTCTTTTGCCGATTCTTTCAAACCTTCCGCAATTCATTCTCTATATACAGTACGGTGGGATCATAAATAACCTCTGGATGGTAGGGATCACTACCGCTACCATGATATTCTGTCTGCAGGAGATCCTTTTCTGCGTCAAAAACAGGAAGGAGAAGAAGGGCTTCCCCTGGTTTTCCGTGATCGTCCTGCTGTACCTTGTCATGCAGTATGTGATGTGGACATCATCATGCTTCGAATGGGACAGCGAGCTCTCAAATCCATACTTCTACTGCTCTATTCTGGTTGCAGTGATACGGCTCTTCTTTGGCTTCGGAGCAGGAAAGCATTACGAAGCGGAGGAAGGAAAAGCGAAGAAAAAAAGCGGATCAGAGCTTCGTTTTCAGATGCTCATACAGACGATATTATCACTTGTGATCTTTGGCGGATGTGTGGGAGGATATTTCATCGCTGCGAAAATAAGGAACTCTTTGCCGGGAGAGTACTCCGCTCTTCAGGACGAAAGCAGCATAAGCCTTTCACTTTTTATCATATCGGTCGTTCTGGTCTTTCTTCTGCTCGCTATTTTGTATGTATCTACCGCCCGTTATCGCAGTATCAGGAAGAACGCGAAGAAGATCGATGAGGACAGAAGGGTAAGAATAAACTTCTTATTCACGGTTATCGTTACCCTTGCCCTCATGGTTTTTGCTGTGGCCTATAATAATCTCATATTATACAACGCTTCGGTCGTTGGTGTGTATGAGGAGGGCGAAAACAAGATAAAGATGACCGCAACAGAGCTGGAGAGTTACCTGACTGTTGCGAAGACTACTCTCAGGGTGTCTGCCGACAGCGTGGATCTCATGGTAAAAGACGGCAGTGACATTAGCACTATCAAAAAGTACATTGTCGACCAGACAAAGATACAGTCGGAGCAGCTTGACGAGAACTTCACCGGTATATACGCCTATATTAACGGGAAATACCTTGATGGTCTGGAATGGGATCCTCCGGCGGATTATGATCCAAAGACAAGAGACTGGTACAAAACCGCAGTTAAAGCCAATGGCGAGGTAGTGATCGTGTCTCCCTATGTAGACGCTCAGACGGGGGCTGTTGTCATCACGATCGCAAAGGAGATCTCAAGGACCCGCATGTTCAGGAACGTGGTGTGCCTTGATGTTACTTTGAATCATATAGCGGAGATTGCGGAAAAAGTGGATATCACCGGCAGGGGCTACGGAATGGTGGTGAACTCGGATGGTTTCATCGTGGCTCATCATGACGTGAGCAACAACGGGAAAAACGTTGACGATGTCTATGGCTCAGAGCTTCTCGATATTATTAAGAATGCTAAGGACGGCAGGGCTGTCGCCGAAGTGGATGGTGGTGAGAGCACGCTGTTTGTCTGCCCCATTATGGACCAGTGGTATGCGGTCATAGTAGTTGGGAATGCCGGGCTTTTTGAGGAGGTCCATTCCCAGCTGACCGTCAATATCATGGTGTCTCTTGCAATATTCATCCTGATCACGTTCTTCTATTATATCGGATACAAGAACGAGGGTGTCTCCAGGAAAAAGGTGGAGGAAATGAACCTCCAGGTCGTAAGCGCTCTTGCGAGCGCCATAGATGCCAAGGACAATTATACAAACGGTCATTCTTCGCGAGTGGCGGAGTATTCAAGGATAATTGCCGAACGCGCAGGATACTCAAAGGCGGACCAGGATGAGATATATATGATGGGGCTTCTGCACGATGTTGGAAAGATCGGTGTGCCTGACGAGGTGATCAATAAGACCTCCAGGCTTACGGATGAGGAATTTGAACTCATTAAGAAGCATCCTTCCATCGGGGCAACGATCCTTGAAAGGATCAAGGAAAGACCGAAGCTGGCGATCGGTGCAAGGTGGCACCATGAGAGGTTTGGAGGAGGAGGATATCCTGACGGCATTGCCGGGGAAGAAATCCCGGAGGAGGCCAGGATCATCGCTGTTGCAGATGCCTATGATGCTATGACGAGTCACCGCAGCTATCGTGATATCATGCCACAGGAGAAGGTCAGGTCGGAGATTGAAAAGGGTAGTGGTACCCAGTTCGACCCCCGCTTTGCAAAGATCATGCTTCAGTTGATAGATGAAGATAAAGAGTATTCAATGAGGGGGAATTAAGTGGACCCCCGGGACTGTCCCGGGGGTCCAAAAATCTTTGCGAGAAAGGAATGACAAATGAACTGTGAGATAAGGGTTGTCACGATAGATGATTATGATGCGATATACGGTCTTTGGAATTCGACCGAGCAAAGCCGCCGCGCGCTGAATCCTGTGGATGATTCACGTGAAGGTATCGACAGATATCTGAAGCGAAATCCGAACACATGCTTCGTTGCGGTTGATGGAGAAAAAATGATCGGCGTGATACTGACCGGTCATGACGGGAGAAGAGCGATCATCCATCATATGTGTGTGCATCCCGACTATCGCCGTATGGGTATAGCCGCAAAACTATTGCATGAAGCGGAAGAAGCCTTGAAAAAAGAAGGCATACAGAAGATATTCGGGCTCGTATTTAAGGATAATGACGCAGCCAATGCATTCTGGGAAGACCGGGGCTATTCACTCAGGACAAATCTTAATTATCGTAACAAGAGCCTGAATGCGGACATACCGACCGGAGATTAGAATAATCCGTGACGCATCCCCCTTTTATATGGTATAATTTGCAAATTACCGAAAGTGTCAGCATTATCTGGTCAAAAAGGATTTTGAATGCAGTTTTATAAGACGTTTGACAACAATGGCTTCATAAGGATAGAAAACGACGGAGGCTCCTCGCTTACAGTACTTGAGCGGGGAGACTCCGCTTTTGTTCTTTCGCTTGTCGTGCCGGAGGAAGACCGTGGGAAAGGGATCGGAGAGGCCCTTATAGAAGCTGTAAGCCGGATCCTTATTAAAAGAGGAGTAGAAAGTCTTGAGGCTGCTTATCCGGATCGTTTTGAGGAGTATGGAAAGTTCCTGCGCGATGTCGGCTTTTCCGAGATGGGATCTGTTCCGGTTGTTTCTGTCGCGCTTAAAACGATCCTTTCGGACCCTGTCATAAAACTTGCTATCCTTTCGAAGGTGGACGGAGCACATTTTGTTTCTCTTGCGGATCATAGGCCTGATCTGCTTGAGGAACTTTTTGTTTATACAAGAAAGCATCTTTTGATCGACGAAAGGGATATAGACCGTTTCTTTAGCGAAGCCAGCGGGATCGTTTATGACGACCGGGGAAACATGAAAGCTTTCATTTTGTGTACGTTGGACGAAGAGGGAACTTCTGTACATGTGGATTATATCGCCGGACTGGAAAAAGGAAAGCCGCAGTATATCTTGAGTGCTGTCCGCGGTATGCTGACGGGTATCCTGGAAGCCGGTGGAGAAAGGGCATTTAAGACCATCACGATGGTAGCTGCAAATCCGGATGTCAATGATCTTATCCAACGAAACTTTAAGGACAAGGAGATAACCAGCCCTATAGGAAAAGCCGTCTTTGCCGTAAAGAAGCTGGAAGTAACCGATGAAGGAGATAATGTCGAAGGTATCCCGGATGAGGATATGGAGAATGAATGGAGGAGAGAGGTCTGGCGTGACCGGCTCCTTGCAAATATTACACTCAAAATGCTATGGCTTCGGCATATAAATGAAAAGCCTTCAGCAAAAGAGGAAAAATCCGAAAAAAAAGACTCGGTTACAGAAACGCATTCAGATGAACGGGATCAGGCAAAGAAGCCTGTGTTACAAAAGAACGAGGATGAGACCGGAGGACTTGAGTATTTTGATACGGTCCGCATTACAGCTGATAATCTTGATCGTTTCAAGGATTATCTTGATGTACTTTCCGTATCCGATATTTCAAGGTATTACTATAGAGGCCTTGTCGCCCTCGACGATGACAACCCGTCCGCGATCATGGTCTATGAACTTAAAAATCTCGACTCGGATGATGATACGGAGGCTCGGATCACATACTTTTCCATAAAGGAGGAGGGAGCGGGAAGACGTCTTCTTTCGGAATACCGGTGTGAAGCGGAGAAATCTTCTGTAAAGAGAACGTACTTCGAATTTCCTGAGCTTTCAGATCTTGAGAAAGAGGTTCTTACCGCTTTTGGATTTTCGATCCAGGAAAGGGAAGGGCAGAATCTGGTATTTACCCTGAAAGAGCTGAGTGCCATTCCGATCCTTACCAAAAAGTCGAAGGACTATGTCAAAAGCATAAAGGATGTTTC
>OMRF01000131.1 GCA_900313435.1 uncultured Lachnospiraceae bacterium
CATGTTGTGATAATAATTGGACACGGCCTTCTGGCTCTTTCTCACCTTCTGGACCTGAGTCCTTACATATGAAAACTTTTGCTCTGCCAAAAGCTTATTCTCACGCTCCTCGATCTCAACCTCTGAAGAAAGATCGGTGATCTTCCTGATAAGACGCTGCATTTCAAGGATTTCATCCTTGTACGAGGACCGGTTTTCCTGAAGTTCCTTTGAAACCTTTTCAAATACCACTTCAAAGCCTTTGTCCAGTTCTTCGATCTCGTCTATCAACGCTCCCTTTTCGTCGAGATTGTTCTGGAGCTCGTCCGGAGAGGAATTCTGATCGCTAAGGATATCCTTTTGTTCTGCATTCTTCTCGATGATCCTCTCAAGGACATCGACCTTTTTTTCGAGGCTCTCCTTCAGTATCCTTATATAATCGGAATCAGCCAAGCCTTCATCCTCCACCGCTAAAATTATCTTCCTACGGAAGCCCCATTGTTCGTACGGACCATGACTTCCTTCCATGTATCCCTCATGGTGCGAAGATGTTCAAGAACCTCTTCAAGGATCTCAGGGTCCTTTTTCACGTTCGCCTCAACGAGTCTGGATCTGATATAACGATATACCTCATCGAAGTCTTTTGCAATAGGATATTTTCGATTCAACGTGATCTGGAATTCTTCTATAATAAGATCCGTCTTCCTGATGTTGACGTGTGCCTTCTCGATCTCTTTGTTCTGGCAGGCAACTATGGCTATATTGCAGAACTTGACCGCGCCCTCGTAGAGCATGAGCGTAAGCTCTGCCGGTGAAGCCGTGAGGATCTTGTTGTTCTGATACTGCTCATATCCGCTTTTAAGTGCCATTTTCTGATCGCTCCTTAAGTCTTTTCATTATCTTCCGAGCATTCCGGTAAGTGCACTTGTGGACTGCTGAAGGGTCGAAAGCGCAGACTCCATCTTTGAGAACTTCTTGAAATAGCTGTCCTCCATGCTCTTCAGTCTGTCATCCCACTTCTTTATGAGGCTCGTATAATCACTATACTCCGAAGCCATCTCTTTGTCATTATAAATCGTATAGGCTGACCTCATGGTAGTGGACTTCATCTTTTGATCAAGTCCCTTGTAAAGCCCGTCTGTAAGCTGCTTCATGAATTCTATGACGCTGTCGGGATCACTTGTGATCGCCGCCATGAGCTTGTCGGAATTGCCGCTTACTGCGGGATCATCCTCATCACCGTCGATGTGATATGCATAGTTTTCATTCTTTGAGGAAGCAAAGTACCCAAGAGTCTTGATTCCGAAGGATGCGAGGGAATACTTCTGACCGTTGATCTCGTAGGAAGCTGACATTGCACCGGTCATCGTATTGATGATACCGCCAAGTGTCGTATCACGGCGAAGGAGACTTGCCTTGATCTTTTCTTCCCACTTCTCAACCTGCTTGTCGGACATGGTTTCCTTTTCCTCATCGGAAAGGGGTTCATAGCCTCTGGCGCTGGAAGCATTGTACTGCGCGTATATGTCGTTGATGACCTCGTTGTACTGTGAAAGAAAATCCTTTACCTTGTCATAGAGTCCCTGAACATCATTGCTGGTGGTAATGGTAATACCGTCATCATCCTTCGTTCCTGTCTTTGAAAGAGCGGTGATCGAAAGACCGTTCACGGTAAAGGAGTTCGAGTTCGAGGTATATTCTACATCATTAAGATATATCCTTGCATCCTGCCCCTTGACCTTGCTGGCTGAAGAACTTGCAGCAGCCTCAAGACCTTCGGAAGCCGTCTGTATCCTTGACAAAAGGGATGATGCGAACTTTTCAATATCCTCATCGCTTGTGGATGCAGAAACGCTGTTTGAATATTTGAGAATCGATGAATAGCCTTCGATGGTCGTGTCGGCCTGAGTTATCGTCTCTTGCAGGGCAGCCCTTTGCGCGTAGAGGGAATCTCCCGTCGTGTCGCCTGCATTTCCTATATAGGAAGCAAGATCGGTCTCATGGGCTATGATCTCATTTGCTTTATCAAGGGTTCCGCTTGTATCCGAGGAATAATTCCCCCATTCCTTCATAGCACTCTTGTAGGCTTCAAGGTCTACACCGGCTTCTTCCGCCATCTCCGCCGTCTTTTCGGCGACTGTGGAGAACCCGCTGCCGACTACTTCGGTACCGTCGCCGCCGCCGTAATAGGTCTTGTTTCCTTCTGAATCCTCGTTGAAGTACTTGTAGCCCGTGACTTCACCGTCTTCATTTTTGACCTCTTCGCGGCTCGTGTAGGTGTTGCCGTCAGAACCGACATAGGTCTTGTCGGCATCAGCCATGCCTGCATAGTCTCTGAAGGTATTATAAGTATCGTTGTCGCCAAACTTCGCCTTCGCATCAACTATCGTCTTGTAGGCCTTTGCCGCAGATATATGAGTATCCAGCGCTGACATTTCAGTCTGTGTTGCAGCCTTGCTCTGATAAGCGTCACGGACCGCTGTAAGGGCGGTTTTTAAGGAATCCGTGTCGGTATAGGTCTCACCGAGCGCCTTCAGCCCC
>OMRF01000054.1 GCA_900313435.1 uncultured Lachnospiraceae bacterium
AGTTCACGGCTGTACGCAGGATCACGCACACGGGCGATCGTAGCACATTCCTTGATCCTTCCGGCAACGGTACAGCAGAGGAGGTTCATCTCATCCGACTCCGTTACCGCTATGAAGAGATCGGTATCATCTATCCCGGCCTCCTTTAAAAGACCATAGGATGCGCCGTTCCCGTGGAAGCCCATGACATCATAGGTTCCCGTTATAGTGGAAAGGGATTCCCCGTCCCGGTCTATCACGGTGACGTTGTTTCCTTCCTTTGAGAGTTCTCCAACAAGTGTAGTGCCCACGTTTCCGCAGCCTACGATTATTATATTCAGTGGATTTTTTGATGCGATCTTCATTTTCTTTCTTCCGAACGATCCGGCCTCCTCAACCCACAAAGTATATCACAATCATTTCAAAAATAAAGGAAAGACCGTATCCCGGGCGAGGATACGGTCTTTTCCGAAAAGAAGGAGGTAATGAAGCCGCTTACGCGGTCCTGTTTATGTGTCTTGAAACGTGAGTTGAATACTCCGAGAGAGCCTTCATATATTTTGAATCCTTGCCAAACATCTCCTCGTAGTTTTCAAGATCTATATTGTCAAGGGCGGAATCACTGATCTTCATATAGCCCTTGCTGTCGGTCTTGATACCGAGGGAGGAGAGCTCTTCCGAGTACTTTTTCGAAAGAGACTTGATATTGTTCACTGAATGCTTGATGCTGCTGTCGTCGGGAGAGGCTTTGGCGCCGGATTCAAGGGTGTAATTATAAGAATCCACAAAGGCCTTAAGCTTATTGTAGTACTTCGCCTTCACGTTCTTCTTGCTGTTCTCGTCCTCATCTTCATAATCCCAGTCGGCGAGGGCGCGGATTCCCTTTCTCAGAGCATCCTGATCGGCCTTCTGGAGTGAAGACGCCTTGGTCTCCGCCCTTGTTGTCTTGTTAGTAAGAGTGCGGTCTGCGGAATACAGGCTCCTAAGATAATAATTTGTTGTAACGGAAAAGCTGCTCACCTTTCGATTCCTTTCGTGCGTGATAATATTTTCCAATATGTATATCGGATAGGAGAGGGGAAAAGTTTAGAGGGAAATTTTGGACCCCCGGGACAGTCCCGGGGGTCCAAAACCGAGACCGGGGGTCCATCACTTGTAGCCGAGTAGTTCACTTTACAAAGTCGCATTTCTCCTTACAAACTTGTATCTCGGATTTCAACCTCCAGATTATATTAAGTAAATAAAAATTGACAAAAACGCGCATAATGTCCAATATTATAGACATAAGGAGCATAGCATTATGGCAAAAAAATCTATAGTATTACTACCTGAAACAGAAGATATATTAGCCCAGATGGGCTTGCAGATTAAATATGCCAGGCTTAGAAGAAAGCTGCCTGCCGAACTTGTTGCAGAACGAGCAGGGATCAGCCGGGCAACATTGGTATCGATAGAAAAGGGACTGCCCTCGGTTGCAATAGGATGCTACGCGGCAGTCCTTCACGCGCTGAATTACATGGATAAGGATCTTTTGCTTGTTGCAAAGGATGATGAGTTGGGAAGGAAACTGCAAGACCTGGATTTGCCTGTAAGAAAGAGAGTCTCAAAGCGAGGATAATGAGCTTATTATTGATGAAGATTTTTTTACTCATTTATCTTTCCATAAACTTCATAGTCTTTCTCATCTACGGGATAGACAAGGCGAAGGCCAGACGCGGAAGCTTTAGGATATCAGAAGCGGCATTACTTTTTGCTGCCGTGTTAGGCGCGCCGGGCGCGTTGCTTGGGATGATAGTCTTTCATCACAAGACGAGAAAGGCAAAATTTGTTGTCCTCGTTCCGTTGATACTTGTTCTTGAGCTGACAGCCGCATTATTCCTGTATTTCAGATATAAGCCGCCAAAGCAGGAGCCTGATGCTGTTTCGAAAGAAGACGTGCCGGAAAATACGAAAAATACAGCTTCATCATCAGAGGAAGTTCCTCGGGCTCCGGAAAAATATGTATTCATCAATGCAAGCGGTGAGACGCTTCAGGAAAGGATCAATGTTCCGGAAGGCTATACAAGGTCTCCCGCCGAAAGCAACAGCCTGCAGGAATTTGTTCGGAATTACAAAATGAAACCGGACGGTTCTCCAGTCCTTCTCTATGACGGAAGTGAGAAGTCCATACAGGGTGATCACGTTGCGGTCTTTGCAATGGCGATCGAGAACTATGACCTTCAGCAGTGTGCCGATTCCGTGATGAGGATGTATGCGGAATATTTTAGAGCAACAGGTCAGGAGTCAAGGATAGCCTTTCATTTCACCAATGGTTTTCTATGCGATTATGATTCATGGAAGAACGGGAAAAGAGTAAAAGTAGACGGGAATGATGTGTACTGGGTTGAATCAAGGGAGTTTGATGACAGCGACGAAACCTTCATTTCCTATCTTCGGATGGTCTTCTCCTATGCCGGGACACTTTCACTGCAGGAAGAGTCAGAGCAGATCGATATTTCAGAGTTTCAAGCCGGAGATATATTTATAAAAGGCGGAAGCCCCGGACATGTAGTCTTTGTGGCAGATGTCTCGGAAAATGGCGGGGACAAGGCCTTCCTCCTTGCGCAGGGGTATATGCCGGCGCAGGAATTTCATATTATTAAAAATCCTCTTCACGAAGATGATCCATGGTATTATGTCAGTGAGCTTTCTTATCCCCTGAGGACCCCGGAATATACTTTTCAGGAAGGAAGTCTCATGCGGCCGGTGTATTAGACCGGCAGAATTGCCCCTTATCTTGTGGGAGCCATTTATATGACGGATGTGGTATAATAAATTCCCTATGTTGAAGTGATCATGCAAATAGTCTGGAGGACATAGCATGAAACTTGATCAAGCAGCCCAGGATCAGATTGCATCGACATTGTCGAATCGTTTTGACAGCATGTTTTATGTCGAAATAGAATCCAGCCATTTCTGGAAAGTTATCCCGCCTACATTGCTGCAGGAGCTGGAGATCCCCGATGAAGGCGAGGACTTCTTTGGGATGGTAACGCAAAATGCGCCTAAATGCGTTCACCCAAGCGATATGGAAAAAGTCAGGAGTTTTCTGGACAGGGAATCC
>OMRF01000035.1 GCA_900313435.1 uncultured Lachnospiraceae bacterium
CAGAAATATGAGGAAGAGATAAAGGGCCCCCTTCCCGAACCGATGCTGAATGACATCGCATCCATAAGGAATTATCTTGACTGCGCCGGCCGGACCCTTCCTTCCAACATTCGGCTCTGGGCTGCGAGAAATGTCAATATCTGTGAATCTGAGGGGATTTCGGAGCAGGAGAAACAGCACGCGATGCGTGCGCTCGTGCTGATGCTGAACGTCCATTGGAAGAGCACTTATTTTTCACCCATAGACTCCGAGAAGGCAAGGAAGATACTTGACGGGGAACTCTACGGACTTTCTGATGTGAAGCAGAGGGTCATTGAGACCATAATACAGATAAACAGAACCCATACCCTCCCAAGCTATGGCCTTTTGCTGGTGGGACCTGCGGGCACCGGAAAATCAAGGATAGCCTATGCCGTCGCGCAGATTTTGAAGATACCCTTTACCGTTTTTGACATGAGCACGGTGAGGGATCCGGAAGCCCTTACGGGAACCAGCCGCATCTATTCAAACGCGCGTCCGGGGAGGATTATGGAGGCTTTTGGGGAGACCGGGAGTTCGAATCTTGTGTTCGTAATAAATGAGCTTGACAAGGCATCGGGAGACGGAAAGTCAGGAGCCTCCGCGGATACTTTGCTCACGCTCCTCGACAATCTCGGCTATACCGACAATTATATGGAATGCCAGATACCTACCAACGGCGTATACACCATAGCTACGGCGAATGATATAGATCATATCTCAAAGCCGCTCCTCTCGCGGTTTTCGGTGATAAGGATCCCTGATTACACTCCACAGGAGAAAGAGATCATATTCAGGGAATTCTCTCTTCCGAAGACATTAAGGCGCCTTGGCATGAGGAATGAAGAATGTGTGGTAACGGATGAAGCGGTGAAGACGATAGTTTCCCATTTTAAGGGCTCTACCGGCTGCAGGGATCTTGAGCAGGCAGCAGAGCATATTGCAGGAAACGCGCTCTATCAGATAGAAACCGGAGGGCTTTCGGCTGTAAGCTATGACAGTTCTGCGGTACAGAGCCTTCTTTTGTAAAAGTGATGACTATTCTTTTATTGGGGTGAGAGTCGACCCCGGTTTTTAAATGATCCATGACGAACTATTTTTTGATGAGCATAGAAGGAACATGCTGTGAGTACAGATCTTATCGGAAAGCAAACTGAAAACGGCATGAACGCTCCTTCTTATGATAGGCAGGAGTCTGATCTCCTTGGCGTGAATGAAAGGGCAGTTGCTGCGAGATCGTCAAGCGATGAGCTTGAGGCCTTCATCAAAGACAGCAGGAATTTCATCCTGAAGCAGGCCTCGGCGGCAGCAGGGCGATTCATCACTGACAGTGATGATGAGTGGTCTGTAGCGCTCGTGGCATTCACAGAGGCACTAAACGCCTATGAGCTTTCAAAGGGGAATTTTTATCCCTTTGCCTCCGTAGTGATCAAACGCAGGGTCGTTGACCTTATGAGAAAGGATCTCAGAAGGAAGAACGAGATTCCGACAGACACAGGAGGGGCTGAGTTTCTGGATCCATCAGAGGATCCGTCTCCCGCATTATCTTCCGAGGTTTTGAAGAGCGAGAGACGCCTTGCCGAGGAAAAAGAGGCGGAGAGATCGAGGAGTGAAGAGATACGGGACGAGATAGAAGAGCTCACAAGGCTTTTCTCGGATTTCGGATTTTCCTTTATGGATCTCACCGAGTGTTCTCCGAAGGCAGGAAAGACAAAGGACAGCACAAGACTTGCCGTGCGGACGCTGCTTTCTTCACCGGAAATGATGGAGTCGCTGAAGGAAAAAAAGGTCCTTCCCATGAAGGAACTCAGCGAGAAGAGCGGAGTCTCGAGAAAGATAATAGACAGGCACAGAAGATATGTGATCGCATGTGCACTTATCTTAGACGGAAACTATCCGGCAGTCGCAGGCTATATAGACAGCATGAAGTGATCTTAGAAAGAGAAACAGGTTTTTGGGCAGTGAGATGAAAGGCTTAGTTACAGAATCAAAAGAAGGATATTGTTCTATCCTGAGAGAGGACGGGATATTTGTCCGTATAAAGGGATCTTATGAGGTCGGTGCCGAGATAGAAATGTCTGTGGCTTCGACCGGCAGCGTGGTGCCTTTTTCAAAAAGACGTTTCAAGACCGCCGTGGCGGCAGCAGCTGCAGCTCTTGCTGTTTTGGTCGGAGTCGGCGGGACAAAGGTATACAGGGACAATACCGTATCTTCATACGTCACTATCGACGTAAAGCCTTCCATCGAGTATTCGCTTAACCATAACAATCTTGTTCTTCGGGCAGTGGCGCTTTCTGCCGACGCAGCTCCGATCACGGACGAGCTGAACCAGAATAATATCAAGGGGAAGACCCTTGAGAATGCCATCAAGCAGACTATAGAGATCATGAAGGACAAGGGCTATATCGAAGACGGCTCTGAGGAGATACTGATCTCCGTCACTTCAAAGGATGAAAAGACGGCAGCCTCCCTTAAGGAGACAGCTGAGACGGCAGCGAAGGCAAACGCAGGCGAGGGAGCCAGCGTCATCGCCATAACTGCTTCTGAGGCGGAGAGGGAGAGTGCCTCAAAAGAAGGAAAGAGTGCTGCAAGAGTTGAGCTTGAAAACGGCACCCTGAAGGCTGAGGCTGTGACAATTACCGAGATCAAGCCTGAGGAAGGCGCAACCGACGCTCAGAAGACATCGGCTGTTGCAACAGAGAATAATACTTCGGCCGCTCCTGCGACCGTACCGGGGACATCCTCACAGCAGACCACGGCAGGGGTTACTTCAGAAAAGGCCTCAACCGAACCGGTCTCACCCGGTTTTGCCGGTGGCGCGGTAGCTCTTACAGATCCTGATGCGGAGGCCAGTCCTTCAGGTGAAGGGCAGCAGACAGAGCCACAGGTTCCTTCGGAAGGCGAAGTCATTGTCACTGTTCCGGATCCCGACCCCGTTGAATACGAGGGGACAACGGAAAATCCTCCTGCTGAAGACCCTGAAGGGGAGACAGGCTTTACCGGAAATCCCATCACAATACACTGAATGCGAAGCCCTCTGCTTGAAAGCGGAGGGCTTTTTTGTTATGCTACTCATACGTTTTTATAAAGGGTGTTTTTGCCCTGACGATAGTTCAGGCTCGGAGGATGCCGCATGGAAACAGAATTAGACATTTTTAAGGATTCAAAGCGCACAATGCTCATCGTTGATGACGAGGAGGTGAACCGTCTCCTCCTTGGCAATATCTTCAATAATGACTACATTATTCTCGAGGCGGAGGATGGAGAACAGGCATGGAACATCCTTCAGGAGAAGAAGGATCTCATTTCCATCGTACTGCTCGATCTTATGATGCCGAAGATGAATGGCTTTGATGTCATCAAGCATATTAAGTCAGATCCTGCGACGTCGCAGATTCCTGTCATAGTGCTCACGTCAGAGAAATCCATGGAGGTAGAGAGTCTGAGGCTCGGCGCGGCAGACTTTATCTCAAAGCCTTATGATATGCCAGAGATCATTTTCGCAAGAGTGGATCGCACGGTCAGGTTTTTTGAAGACAAGCAGCTCATCTCGTCTGTAGAGAGAGACGAGCTTACGGGGCTTTATACAAGGCGCTTTTTCCTGAAGTATTGCGAGCTTATTGACAGATTTCATATGGAGTCGGAGATGGACGGCGTAGTCGCGGACATAGACCGGTTTTCTCTCCTTACGGAGGTTTATGGACGATCATTTACGGACAAAGCCCTTAAGACCCTTGCCGATGTTCTCCACATCTATGCCGGACAGCACAGCGGTATTGCGGGCCATAGTGAGGATGAAGTGTTCTATCTCTACGTTACCCGCTCGGATGACTATGAAAAGCTCACAAAGGATATTAACGAAAGGATGAGGAATGATTTCCCGAATGCGAACATTCACGTCCGGCTCGGTATATTTCAGCGAGAGAGTAAGAGCACAGGGCTCGTCGATGTATTCCAGTATGCAAAGATCGCCGGCGATACCATAAAGGACAATTTTGAGGCTTCATTTGCGATATATGACCAGGAGCTTAGGGAGACCACTCTCTTCAAGCAGCGTCTCATAAAAGATATCAATCAGGCTTTGGAAACAGAGCAGTTTGTTGTATATTATCAGCCCAAATACTCGATACAGGGAGAAAGACCCGTTCTCTGCGGTGCTGACGCTCTGGTTCGATGGAACCACAAGGACCTGGGTCTTCTTACTCCCGACAAATTCACCTCTCTCTTTGAGCAGAATGGTCTTATCCAGCTCGTGTACAGGTTCGTCTGGAAGAAGGCTGCCGGGCAGGTGAAGGACTGGTCGGACAGGCTTGGCTTCACGGTTCCGGTTTCGGTGAGAGCTTCGAGGATAGATCTTTTTGATCCGAAGCTTTGCGATACATTATCCGAGATAACGGAGTCCGAAGGCATCGGGAAAAAGGATCTTCATGTACAGATCGCGGAATCCGCTTTTTCAGAAGAGCAGGATACCATGATAGCTGCCGCCAAGACACTTGGTGAATCCGGATTCATCCTCGAAATGGATGATCTGGGGACAGGCTATTCCGCGCTGAACATATTGGGCTCACTACCCCTTGATGCCCTGAAGCTTGACATGAACTTTGTCGGAAAGATGCACTCAACCCCCGAAAATGAAAAGATCATAGAGATCATCATGAATATCACGAGAGTAATGGGTATTTCCGTGACCGCAGAGGGAGTTGAGGCAGAGGAACAGCTTGAAAAGATGAAAGGCATGGGCTGCGATGCCGCAGAGGGCTCCTATTTCAGAGGGCCCGTTTCAGCCGAGGAATTTGAGGAGATCATCAAAAAAGATCATAATAAGAAAAAATGAATGAAGTGATAGAAAGAGCCCGCGCGATGGGCGCGGATGTGGAAACAGGACTTAAAAGATGCGTGGGGAAGGAAGACCTCTACGTGATGCTGATAGGAACGGCATTAAAGGACAAGAATTTCGACCTTCTGAAGGAAAAGGTCTTATCGAAGGAGGTTTCCGGGGCCTTCGAGGCCGCTCACGCCCTGAAGGGGGTATTATCAAATCTTTGCCTTGATCCGCTTGCGGCCGAGCTTAGTAAGGTCACCGAGGTTCTTCGGGCGGGAAGTCTCCCGGAAGAGAAGGATATGGACTTGATCGAGAGGCAGAGAGAGGAGTATATGAATATCCTATGACTGACGAACGATTTTTTGAAGATACGGTAACACGGAAACCCTCTGTTTTGCAGAAGATACTTGCAGTGGTTCTTATTTTACTCGCTACGACGTTTCTCATCGGCGGGGTCATTACTCTTGTTACAGGCGCCGGATTTATATTTATAATGGCATCCATCATCCTCTATGTGATGATCTATTTTCTGATCCGCTCTATGAGCCTTGAGTTTGACTACAATTTCACGGGCGGCTATTTTGATATTGCCCGCGTTATCGGAAAGGCGAAGAGGAAGACTCTTTTCAACATTAATTTCAAAGAAGATACTGATATCCTGGCCCCTCTTACATCGCCTTCCCTTCGGGAATACGAGAAGCTGAAGATTAGAACCTATGACTGTACCGGGAGCGACCCCGGCGCTTTAGTTTACTGTATAGTAGGTAAGGATTCATCAAATAAGGGGGAGCAGTTCAGAGCTTATTTTGAGCCCGATATGGAGATGCTCCGCGCGATGCACAGGGTAAAACCAAGAGAGGTCATCATTGCTGATGACTAACGAAAACAGGGTATCCGGACTTACCCTGAAGATATTAGCCATCATTTCGATGTTCGTAGATCACGTCACCTATGTGCTGATACCTCCGCTCTTAAACGGAGGGTTTTCAGATTTCATATCCGGATATAAGGTGATAGCAGGTCCGTTCGCGGGCCTTGACCTTGAAGCTGTCTATCAGATTGGGCGCGGCTTCGGGCGCCTCTCATTTCCCATATTCATCTTCCTTCTGGCCGAAGGCTTCTACCATACCAGGAACAGACAAAAGTACCTTTTGCGCCTTTTGATATTCGCTTTCATCTCGGAGATACCTTTTGATCTGGCCTTCAAAAAGACCTTTTTCTATATCAGATATCAGAATGTGCTTTTCACTTTTCTTCTGGCAGGGCTAGCGATAACGCTCATCGAGTTTCTTATGAGGATACCTTCGAAGAGCGCTTATTTAAAGGTATTATCTATCGTCATCGGGTTTTCCGTTGCGGCTCTTTCAATATACGCGGGGAATCTCCTTCTTACTGACTACGAGGGGGCCGGCGTTGCGGCGACCCTTGTCATGTATTTCATGGGTGAGACCGGAAACGGACGCGTGATGCGCCGCGAGGTAAGAAACGGCAGGGAGGATATCTATGAGGTTACTACACCGGGCTTTAAGTTAAGGCGCCTCATTGCCTTCACGATCGCTGTAGTGATCCTTGGGGTGGCATTGAACAAGATAGAGTTTGTAGCTCTTATTGCCATCATCCCCATCGCCCTTTACAACGGCTCCAAGGGACGGCAGAGAAAGTACTTCTTCTATATTTTCTATCCCGCCCATTTTCTGTTCCTCTATATTGTCTGGAGGCTGATATTTTAGGTTTTCTTTTTTCCGGAAATGTGTTACTATCGGTGAACAATGAATTGCTTGTATTTCGACCCGGCGGGGCAGGGGGGCTCTGTCGGGTCGGTTTGTGTGATTGAGATATGACCGTAAATGTTGATGGAATAGATGTAAGCTACATATCAGAGGGGAGCCCCATGGCGCCCCATACTCTGGTCATCCTCCAGGGCTGGGGAACCGATATGAGTGTCTATGAAAGCATTTCCTCCTTCATAGTCTCTGAATCCCCCGACTACAGGGTGATTAGGCTTGATCTTCCGGGCTTTGGCGAGACCAAAGAGCCTGAGAGGGCCTGGAACATAGATGAGTACGCGGATTTTTTCATCCGCTTTCTTACGGCACTTGAAGTCAGAAGTTGCATCCTTCTGGGTCACAGCTACGGAGGAAGGATAATAATAAAGCTTGCATCCCGTGACAAAAAAGACATTCCCTTTTCGATAGAAAAGCTGATACTCCTTGATTCGGCGGGTCTTAAGGCGCAAAAGACCTTCAAGCAGAAATGCTCTATCCTCCGGTACAAATTTTTAAAAAAAGTATTCAATAATGACTTTGTTCATCAGCTTGCTCCCGATATGATCGACCTTTGGTTCTCCCGTCAGGGAAGCGCTGACTACAGGAATTCAACGCCCATCATGAAACAGGCTATGGTGATGGCTATAAACGAAGATCTTTCGGACTGCCTTTCAAGGATCCCCTATGAGACTCTTCTCATCTGGGGGGAGAAGGATACGGCAACGCCCCTGAAGGATGGAGAAAAGATGAATTCCCTCATCAAAAATTCCGGCCTTTCCGTTATCAAAAACACAGGTCATTACTGCTTCGTAGAGGACATTAATACCTTCAGGAGCATAATCCGAAGTTATCTTTTCAAAGCGGAGGAAGAGTGATGGAAACAGTCTTTCTCATACTTTATTCAATGATCACGGTCGCGGCGGTCTTTGCCTTCAGGTCTCTTTCGCTTTACTCTATCCATATGTTCCAGCTCTCAAGCTACAAGAGAAGGGATTACAAGAAGTGGCTCTCTGAGAATATGCCGCGGCAGAACATTATTCCCACGACAACGGGCTTTTCCTTCGTATGCATGTTTTTCACGATCCTCTACAGGAATTATGTCTACACAAGATCTTTCACGGTGATGTGCGCCGTGATAGCTGTTGTTGCTGCGGTATTTGCCTTCTTCCTGGCAGACGGGATAGCCGGAGGTTACCGCTTCATTGAAAAAGCTGGCGCAAAGAAGCCGCTTGTGATGACGCAAAGGGCAAAGCGACTTCTTATCACCCACATTATCTTTACCTTCATCATCCCGGTCTTACTCTTTTTCCTTTCATTTTTCCTATTGAGGGATCTTCTGGCCGCCCTGGCGGTGCTTTCATGCAGCCTTCTTCTACTCACGGCCCTGACCCCTTATACTATAATGTTTTCAGCTATATTGATCTCGCCCGTGGAGAAGGCGGTAGGAAATTCCTTCATCAGGGACGCGAAAAAAAAGCTTGCTTCGATCCGGGAAAAGGGACTCATAGTGATAGGTATCACTGGCTCTTACGGAAAGACTTCGGTCAAATTTTTCCTTCGTGATCTCCTTTCCGTAAAATATCCGGTCTGCGCGACACCATCATCCTTCAATACTCCCATGGGAGTCGTAAGGACCATAAGGGAAAACATGAAGGGGAGCGACCGGATCTTCATTTGCGAGATGGGGGCGAGAAACGTTGGTGATATCAAGGAACTCTGCGATATGGTAGAACCCGACCACGGCGTTATTACGGCCATAGGTCCCCAGCATCTTGAGACCTTCGGGGATATCAATAATATCAAAAAGACCAAGTTCGAGCTTTATGACAGCGTTAAGAAAAAGGGCGGGATGGTCTTTTTAAACGGTGATGATGAGAATATAAAAGACGAAGA
>OMRF01000379.1 GCA_900313435.1 uncultured Lachnospiraceae bacterium
AAAATCAAGGTCTAAGAAGGTATCTTTTGTTGTTACGAAGGCAAGATCCCTGTAATAGAAGACCTTAAAGAAAGAATCGGTCTCGGCGAGACAGGAGAAGAGTTTTTCCATGTCGTAGATCACCGACATCAAAAAGCAGGCGAAGGTATGCTTTGACTCAAAGATAATTTTCGCGTAGGCGATGGCCTTCATCCTTTCAGCCTTAATAAGAGCGGTCAACTCGTCTGATATCTCGGTTTTTAAGGCGTTAAGCTCAGTGATCCTTTCAAGACAGCCTTTGTCAGTGCCATCGGATTTTATATAAATGGCTTCATTGATCTCAGAGAGCTTTTCAAGGCGTTTTATGGAGCGGTACAAGGGTCCCGCCGGACGCCTGGTCCTTACATAAACCTCCTTCAAAATCTCTATGTCGTCATAGAGCAGAGCAGCCGAGAGGAAATAATCGTAGCAAAGATCCGCCATCTTACCGAGATTTCTGGGATGCGCCTCATAAAAGGAGCGGCCTGAAGTAAGGAAATCAGAGAGTATATCCTTATCCTTCAGCATTATGGCATAATGGAGGGCATCAAAGCCAAGGGAATCGGTCTTTTCAAGCTCCTGCTCCGAAAGCTCCCCTCCAGACAGGAGTTTGTCATAGATCTTTGCCATCTTCTCATTTTTGCTTCGGCTTAAGAAGGCGACGATCGATGCCTCCTCGTGGAAAGGAAGATCCTTTTTTATGACAGAGTGAAGCTTTGCGACATAGGAACTGTCATCTATGTAAGTACTTATCATCAGAAGGATCATTGCTTCCCGGCCTGTGAGACAGTCCTTTCCCTTCAGGTAGCTGTAGACCGGCAGGAGAGAGGTGGTAAAGGTAAATATGTTCACATCCGAAAGGTCATCGATATAGTCCAAAAAGAATTTGTCATCAGGCTTTTTCAAAGCCAGATAAAGCTTTTCGTCGATCGAATCCTTTATGGAATCCACATAAGAATGATATCTTCCCATATCACAATGCCTGTAGAGATTTTCCGCCTGATAGACAGCGGTCATCGAAGGAAAGACTCCTTCCTTCGAAAGCTCATCAAGGAGTGTCTCATAAAGGGGCAACAGTACTCCATAGGAGCGGAAGGAGCGGCCGATAGAGTCGAGTATAAAGCCCTCGGCATCCGCATAGCGCTGTCTGTCTAAGGATGAATGAGATGCCATCTCACGTTGGAGGGCACGAAGAAGCTCGACCAACTCACGACCCGTGGTATCATTGGGAGCCACGGTGCGGCCGAAGATACGGATATCGGAGTTCTGGTTGAGAAGATGCACATTATCCAGGGAGTTTTCCTGATAAATGTAGAAACCGCAGAGCCCGTCGAGCTCGACCCTGTTTTTCGGAGCCCAGTCAGAGTGAGTGGGGTGGAAATATATGGCGCGGTCTGTTATTATCGTTCCGTTTCCTTCCATGGAGAAAGAGGAAAAAGAACTTGAATAGGCGTAGACCAGCATTTTTTCATCTTCGGGTATATTATAGGTCAGATAATAAGACGCTTTGTTTGAAAAGCGGTCAAGATCGCACCGGAGGCTTTTGAAGCGCTCTTTTTCTTTAAGAAGCATCGGTGTGTATTTTGACATTTGAAACGTAAACCTCGCTAAAAAAATGAGGGAATAATTTAAATCACATACAGAGAGGATTATACTATATAAGGTGTTTATAGACAAGTAAAAATACTATCACTTGTACCTTGACTAGGGGTTACTTTTGTATTATCATAGCAAAGTGTGCGCACGGAAAGAGTTTTTAAGTGCCTTTTGGCCGCTTTTGTCCGGCGCGTGGTTGTTATTATTGATCCACAGGAGGAAAAGACATGTACGCAGTTATCGAAACAGGCGGAAAGCAGTACCGCGTCAGCGAAGGCGACATACTTAATGTCGAGAAGCTCGAAGCTGAGGCAGGCGATTCAGTTACCTTTGACAGGGTGCTTTTGATCTCAAATAATGGCTCTGTTACTCCCGGAACTCCCGTAGTTTCCGGCGCATCAGTCCAGGCTGAGGTTATGAAGCAGGCGAGAGCAAAGAAGATCCTCGTCGGAAAGTATAAGCCGAAGACAGGCTATAAGAGGAAGAACGGACACAGGCAGTATTACACTCAGGTAAAGATCACAAAGGTTACCGCTTAAGGCTTGACAGAGGTTTTTGTAAAAACAGAAAACGATCGCATCGTATCAGTAGAGTCGAAAGGGCATGCAGGTTTCGCCCGTCGCGGTAAGGATATCGTATGTGCCGCGGTCTCGATCCTGATGATCAATACCGTTAATTCGATCCATAACTTCACTGAAGATAAGATCGAGGTTAATAGCGATCAGGAAAAGGGTGAGATTTCCTTTTGTCTTTCTAAAGACTACTCCGAGAAGACAGAAGTGCTTTTGAAGGCACTGGTGCTTGGACTTTCGGGGATAGAAGAGGGATATCCGAAAAATTTTAGACTATATACCGAGGAGGTT
>OMRF01000197.1 GCA_900313435.1 uncultured Lachnospiraceae bacterium
ATTGTCAGAGAGTCGGATATGAAAAAAGAATATTCGCGTGATCTGCTTGAAAAATATAAGGATGATATAGGATAAAATGGATGACATCTATTACATAATCGGAACTGCCTATGCAGGCAAGTCCACCATGGTAAAACTCCTTGCTGAAAAATATGATGGCATAGCCTGCGAGGAAAAAATTGTTGAATTTGAAGGGATGAATTTATTATGAGGTTGGATGGTTTTGGATTACTTGTCGAAGATATGGGAAAGATGATCCGCTTCTATAGAGATGTGCTTGGATTTGAGATCAAGGAAGCAGAGGATACTTCCAATGTTTATCTTGTAAAAGACGGAACGCTGTTCCTTTTATACGGCAGGAATGATTTCGAGAAAATGACAAATCACCGGTATGAGTATGTTAAGGGGTTAAACGGTCATTCTGAGATCGCTCTTTATGTTGATACATTTGAAGAGGTTGATGCAGCCTTTAAGAATGCGGTAGAGAATGGAGCAACAGCGGTCTTAGAACCTGAACTGGAACCGTGGGGCCAGAGAACCTGCTACATAGCTGATCCGGAAGGAAATCTGATCGAGATCGGTTCATGGAATAAGCCGTTTGAAGAGAAGGACGCATGAATTCGCGAAGGTTAGAAATAGATAACGGAGAGATGCAGATGGACTTTTATGAAGTAATAGAAAAGCGAAGGACCATTCGGGATTTTGAAAAGGAAGATATTCCGAATGATGTTATAGAAAGAGTTATTTCGGCGGCAATGAAAGCTCCTACGAACGATCATATGAGGGATTGGCACTACATCATTGTTAAAGACCGGGAGATTGCGGCCAGACTATTGGATATCGTTCCCAAGGGAATCTCTGATGAAGATATGGATCAGCTGATAAAAGACTGGAATCTGAATGACAGTGTTCAACAGGAGTGTTATCGTAATGCGGTTCCCAAACAGTACAGAATGCTTTTTGAGGCTTCTGCGATTATTGTTCCGCTTCTGAAACAAAAGACTGATATACTTCATCCGGAGAATATCTCGCATCTTAACGGATTTGCGTCGATATGGTGCAGTATCGAAAATCTATTCCTGGCTGCTGTGGCAGAGGGGTATGGCTGTAATCTTCGTATCCCGTTAGGCAACGAAAGTGAACATGCCCGAGACGTTCTGGGGTATCCGGAAGACTATTATATGCCCTGTTTCATAGGGATAGGGAGACCGCAGAAAAATGCTCCTGTTCCCAGACAGAAAGAAATCGATGTCAACACCAGGATTCATTGGGATAAATATTAAAAAAACCTATTGACTCTACCATTATGTGAGGGATTATCGTTGTAGTGAGCTCAGGAAAAACATCCATGGAGGTAGGAACAGATGCTGAAAATTGGCGAATTTTCAAAACTATCCAGAGTGAGCATCAGGATGTTGCGTCACTACGATGATATCGGACTCTTAAAACCGGCAGAGATCGATGAGTTTACCGGATACCGCTATTATCGAGAAGAACAGCTTTTTACCATCGGAAGGATCACATCATTAAAGGATATGGGTTTTGCTCTTGCGGACATCATCAAGATCCTTGATAGCTACGATGATAAAGAAAAGATGGATGCCTTTTTGTCGGAAAGACAGAAGGAACTGTCAAAGCTTTCCAAAGAGACGGAATACAAGCTGATGCTTCTGGAGACAGCCCGAAAGAGGCTGAGGAAGGAGCAGAATATGAGTTTTGATGTAACGGTAAAAACAATACCGGAGAGGTATGCGGCTACAGTTCAGATGGTGGTTCCTCATTACGAGGACGAAGGCTTGTTGTGGAGTACCATGCGAGAGGAGTGTAAGAATCTTGTGCCGGCGGACCCTTGCCTTGCGGTTGCGGAATTTCTTGATGATGAGTTCAAGGAAGAGAATGTTGAGATTATCGCATCAATGACGGTCAGCGGCTCTTACGCTGATACGGAGCATGTGAAGTTCAAGACACTTCCGGCTGTGAAGGTTGCAAGCTGTATCATTAAGGGCAGCTATGATCAGATGGGTGAGGCATATGCTATGGTAGTATCATGGATCAATGCCAACGGCTACAAGATGAATGGACATATGTTCAACATCTATCATGTGAGTCCGGCGCAGACACAGAATCCTGATGAATACGTGACTGAGGCCTGTTTCCCCGTGGAGTAGCAAGGATTTCAGCCAAGGGGCTAATCAGCCCCTTGGCTGATTAATTTGGTGAGGAAGACTGATACTATGCATTTTGTTGATGCAAAAGGGATCCTGAACGGCAGCGGCGGACACTGTGGAATGAATATTTACCGGGGATGTACTCACGGCTGCATCTACTGTGACAGCAGGAGCAGGTGCTATCAGTTCACGCATCCCTTTGAAGATATTGAGGTAAAGCAGAATGCTCCGGAACTTCTTAAAAAGGCGCTGAAGTCAAAAAAGAAAAAGTGCATGATCGGAACA
>OMRF01000242.1 GCA_900313435.1 uncultured Lachnospiraceae bacterium
TGGCGCAAAGACGATCGGGGCGACGGAGCTCTCAGCAAAGGCAAAAGAGATAGAAGACTATGCCAAAGAGGTAAAAACGGATGCACTTAAAGAGCACTTCGACGGATTTCTTTCCAAGCTTCGGAAAGTGCTTGAAAGTGTAGAAAAAATGTGACAATAGCGGGCTTTTTGTGGTATTATTTCAAAGATTATAACCACATGAAAGGAGATTTCCCATGAACGCAAAAGAGCAGTATGAATTCTGGCTTTCAGATCCTTATTTCGATGAGGAGACAAAGGAGGAGCTGAAGAGTATTTCCGGAGATGAGGCCGAGATCAACGACAGGTTTTACAGGAGCCTTGAATTCGGTACAGCTGGTCTTCGCGGAGTGATCGGAGCGGGCACGAACCGCATGAACAAATATACCGTACGCCAGGCAACACAGGGGCTTGCAAATTATATCATCGAGATGAAGGGGCAGGAAAAGGGAGTAGCCATAGCCTTTGACTCAAGAAACTTCTCTCCGGAATTCGCAACGGAGGCGGCGCTGGTCCTTAATGCCAACGGGATCAAGACCTACCGCTTTGAATCCCTTCGCCCCACGCCTGAACTGTCTTATGCAGTGAGATATTTCGGCTGCATCGCCGGCATCAATGTCACTGCATCTCACAATCCCAAGGAATACAACGGTTATAAGGTCTACTGGGAGGACGGAGCGCAGATCACGCCTCCTCATGACAAGGGAATAATGGACGCCGTAGAGAAGGTCACATCTTTTTCCGACGTGAAGACCATGTCAAAGGAGGACGCAAAGAAGGCAGGTCTCTACATCACCGTGGGCGAAAAGGTGGACGACGCCTATATGGCAGAGCTTAAGAAGCAGCAGATCCATCCTGAGGTCGTCCGCGAGATGGCTGACAACCTGAAGATCGTATATACACCTTTCAACGGCGCGGGAAATCTTTCCGTTCGCCGGATACTGAAGGAGATAGGTTTTAATAATGTTTACGTGGTGAAGGAGCAGGAGGCTGCGGACGGGAATTTCCCGACCCTTCCCTACCCGAATCCCGAGCTTCAGGAAAATTATGAGCTGGCGCTTAAGCTTGCGAAGGAAAAGGACGCTGATATCGTCCTTGCGACCGATCCCGATTCCGACAGGCTCGGTGTCTGGGCAAAGGACGGAAAGACAGGCGAGTGGCATTCCTTCACCGGCAATATGTCGGGCTCCCTCATCATGGAGTACATCATCAGGGAGCACAAGGAAAACGGCACCCTTCCCATGTATCCCGCAGCGGTGACTACCATAGTCACATCTGACCTCGTGAAGGCGGTAGCAAAGAATTACGACGTCGAGTGCATTGAGGTCCTGACAGGCTTCAAATATATCGGTGAGCAGATCAAGCTCTTTGAAGCGGGGGAGAAGCCCTTCCACTATGTCTTCGGGCTTGAGGAAAGCTACGGCTGTCTGGCGGGGACCTACGCCCGTGACAAGGACGCTGTAGTGGCGTGTATGATGCTCTGCGAGGCCGCTGCCTTCTACAAGAGCAAGGGCATGACCCTGTGGGATGAGATGGTCCGTATGTATGAGGCTTACGGCTTCTACAAGGAGGGCCAGCAGTCAAAGACGTACAAGGGCGAGGCGGGAGCTAAGGAAATGAAGGCTCTCATGGAAAAGAACAGGAAGGACTTCCCCGGGAAGCTCGGCCACTGGGATGTGCTCTCTGTTTCGGATTATCTTACCGACCGCCGTGTAGATCTTTCCACAAAGGAGGAGGGCACGACCGGTCTTCCCAAGTCGAATGTGCTTTATTACCAGCTTTCAGACAACGCGTGGTGCTGCATCAGGCCTTCGGGCACGGAGCCGAAGGTCAAGTTCTACTTCGGCGTGAAGGGATCGAGCATGGAAGATGCCGACAAGCTTTTGAAAGAGCTTAGTGACGCGGTGATGAGCACTCTTGCCTGATACTTTTTGCAGTTAGAGGAGAGATAATGTATCGGATTTTTGTGGTTCCGGAGGACGCGCGGCAGATATATGCGGATCTTCTTCCTGATGACATCAGGGATGAGGAAGATCTTCTTATCGTCGCCGGCGAGGTCCAGGTCGGGAAAAAGATGGAGTGCGCCGGGATATCCACTTATACTCCCCTGATAAAGGGAGCCTGGGAGCTGACTTTCATCCATGTGGCCCAGCAGTTTTCCCGTCAGGGGATAGCGCGGGGGATGCTGGACTATGCCGGAAACCTTATAGGCTCATATGGCGGCGACATGCTGATCGCAGCCTATCCCGAAACCGATGAGACGGCCGGACTTTCAAAATGTCTCGAGGGCGCGCATTTCACAGCTTCAAGGAACGGAGCCCTCATCAAGCAGTCCACTCTCGGAAAATTCAGGAAGGGGATAGATGCTCTTCCTGAGGTGGGACGGTTTGAAGCAGTCCCTCTTTCAGAGGCCGATGACGAGCTCTGGAAGGATCTTCAGGATACAATAGATGAAGAGGGAGAGACGAAGGAAGAAGGAGTATTTCCGCTGCTTCATGACAGAGGGGATTATCAGGCCGCTGTCAGTATGATATGCACCGGAGATTATGAGAGGGTGAAGGGTGCCATCCTTTTCGAGGATATCGATGGAATTGTTTATATAAGCTATTTATTCGCCGCCAGGGAGTCGACCGGCGTGATATCCGATCTTTTAAAGAACGCGCTGAAGGCAGCGGAGGGGCTGTATGATGATGACACCGTCATGAGCTGGCATTCCGTAAACCCTTTAGCAGACCAGATAGCGGAGAGATTACTGGAAGGGGCCGGAGAGATAAGAGCCGCAACAGTTGCTTATGAAAGAAAGCTTTGACCATTCAGACCAGGTAGAAAGGAGCGAGTATCATGATCGACAAGAATCAGGAAGCTTTAAAGCAGCAGCCTATTTTCAAGGAAGAAAAGATTGAAGAGCAGCAGAGACAAAGCTACAATCCTGTATTTCAGAATCCCCTTAATGCTATGCAGGAAGCGGGAGGAGCTGATGACGATGATGAAGAGGCGCTCCTTGAGGAGATGCGTGACGAGGTAGGCGAGGTCGTCCAGAAAGAGGCAAAGCCCTTCAAGCAGGAAATGAAAAAAAATGAGGCAAGCAAGCAGGGGGTTTTCAACTCCTTTAAGGCCAGAAGAAAGGAGCTTGACGAAGAGCAGAAGCAGAAAAAAGAAGCTTCAAAGGCAAAGAACAGGACGCTTTCCGACAGTGCCTACAGCAGTCTCCTTGCCTCAATGAAGGCCTCCGCCGAGATGGAAAAGGATGAGCTCAAGAGTTTTGTGAAGAACCCTGATGTCAAGCAGCTTAAGTCCGAGCACAAGATAAAGACACGCACCAGGGTGATCAAGCATACCTTGAAGCAGGACGAAGTGATCGTTGAGCGTATCGTTGAGAACAAGAAGGAGAAGGTCAAGACCAAAAAAGAAAACGCCTCTCTTCTTGCCGACAACGAGACCATGGTCAAGGATTCCATGATAAACCTGAGAAAGTCTGTGGACATTAATGACAAGAAGGGTATGACATATACCGACTTCGAGGAATTGTCCGTTTTCGGGCTGAAGATGAAGGATGGCGCTCTTTCGACCCTTGCAAGTCTCTATGGAGAAGGTGAGAGGATCAAGAAGGGTAATTCCGATGATGACCCGAAATCCACGACA
>OMRF01000019.1 GCA_900313435.1 uncultured Lachnospiraceae bacterium
ACGTTGATGACAAGATTATAAAAGAGGCCATTGCGGAGAATTCCACAGCTTCCGAGATCTCGGAACGCTATATCAAAGAATGCAAAAAGGATATGGAGGCCATGGGGATAATGCCCGCCACCACAAATCCAAAGGCCACGGAAGAGATCCCTTCCATGATCGAGATGATAAAGACCCTTATAGAAAAGGACTTTGCCTATGTGGCAGATGACGGAACGGTCTATTACCGCATCAGGAAGTTCTCCCGCTATGGCGAGCTTTCCCACAAGAATATCGATGACCTTGAGCCCAATTCCCACAGGTCCCTTCTTGTAAACGGCGAAGACAAGAAAGAAGATCCCCTTGATTTCGTGCTCTGGAAGCCGAAGAAGGAGGGGGAGCCGTTCTGGGAGTCGCCCTGGTGCGATGGAAGGCCGGGCTGGCATATTGAGTGCTCCTGCATGTCAAAGAGGTATCTGGGTGAAACCATCGACATTCACGCCGGCGGG
This sequence comes from uncultured Lachnospiraceae bacterium, assembly GCA_900313435.1. Lineage (GTDB taxonomy): Bacteria > Bacillota > Clostridia > Lachnospirales > Lachnospiraceae > RUG306. The sequence continues at coordinate 489 of OMRF01000019.1, forward strand.
GAGGATCTTATCTTTCCGCATCACGAGAATGAGATCGCCCAGTCCGAGGCAGCAAACGGCGTGCCCTTCGCTCATTACTGGATGCACAACGCCTTCTTAAACATCAACAATCAAAAGATGTCAAAGTCCCTCGGGAACTTCTTTACGGTCAGGGACATCCTGAAGGAATACGAGGGCAGGGTGCTCAGATTCTTCATGCTGAGCGCACATTATCGTACGCCTCTTAATTTTTCAAAGGAGATAATGGAATCAAACAAGGCTTCCTTCCAGCGTATCATCACCTGTAATTCAAGGCTTTCGGAGCTTTATGATTCATCAAGGATAAATGATGATGAAGATGATGAGATCGGTGACAGCCTTTATGAGAGATTAAACTCCTTCAGGCAGGCCTTCTGCGACAATATGGATGATGATTTCAATACTGCAGGGGCCATCGGAACGATATTTGAGCTTGTTAAGTTCATAAACCAGAATGCTGATGAAAACACAAAAGGTGCTGATCTTTCCGCGATGCGAAACACGCTGCTTGAGCTTACGGAAGTGCTGGGGCTTGATATAACAGAAAACAAGGGCTCACTCGATGACGACATAGAAGCTCTTATCAATGAGCGGCAGGAAGCGAGGAAGGCAAAGGATTTCAAGAGAGCAGACGAGATCAGGGATGATCTTAAAAGCCGTGGCATTATCCTTGAGGATACGAAGGACGGCGTGAAGTGGCACAGGGAAAATTAAATGACGAACCGCGAGATCCTTTCATTTTTTGATATCACGGAAAAGGACATAAGGACTTACTCACCGCTTACCCTCGCATTTTTGGGTGATGCGGTCTATGAGCTCATCATAAGGGCGCGCGTGGTGGGAGAGGGGAACACCTCCCCCAAAAAGCTGCACAGTTCCTCCACTTCATTTGAAAAGGCTGCCGCCCAGTCAAGGCTCCTTGACCTTATTGAGGATGAGCTTTCGGAAGAGGAAAAGGATTATGTCCGCCGGGGCAGGAACTCAAAGCCCAGGACCATGGCAAAGAATGCATCGACCCATGATTATCTTAATGCCACGGGGCTTGAGACGCTGATAGGCTGTCTTTTCATCAAAGGCGATGAGGAGAGAATCCTTTATCTCATGAATAAGGGAACAAAAGAAAACGAGGAATAAAAATGCGCGACAGCTCATCCATAATATACGGACGAAACCCGGTCAGGGAGGCGCTTTCAGCCGGAACTGAGATCGATCGCATCTTCGTCCTTGACAGGAATGAAGAGGGAACTCTTGGCAGGATAGTCTCACTTGCAAGAAAAAAGGGCATAAGAGTCGATTTCGTATCAAAGGAGAGGCTTGATGAGATCACAAGAAATGCCGCCCATCAGGGAGTATGCGCTTATGCCGCGGCATTCAGCTACTCAACTGTCGACGATATTTTGAAAAAAGCTGAGGAGAAAAACGAAGCTCCCTTTGTGATAATGCTTGACGGAATAGTGGATCCCCACAACCTGGGCGCTATCATCCGTTCCGCAAACTGCTTCGGCGCCCACGGAGTCATCATCCCGAAGGACAATGCCGCAAGCCTTACAGAAAGCGCCGTAAAGGCTTCAGCCGGGGCTGTCTCATATACTCCGGTGGCAAGAGTCGTTAATCTTTCAAGGACTCTGGAGGATCTTAAGGAAAAAGGACTCTGGAGCTACTGCGCGGATATGGATGGGGACGATATCAAAAAGACTGACATGAACGGTCCCGTCTGCCTCGTTATAGGAAACGAGGGGAAGGGCGTATCGGCACTCCTTCGGAAAAAATGTGATTTCAAGGTAAAGATACCGCTTTTTGGGAATATCGATTCCCTGAATGCATCTGTTGCGGCAGGCGTTTTCATGTACGAGATCAGCTCCAGAAGAAAGATGTGATCAAAGAGGATGCTCTATGGGCGTCCTCTTTTCATATACGAGATAAGTCTTAAAGCCTATAGTTTTAAGGCGTTCTGCTACTTTTTCAAAGTGATCCGCAATGGTAGTCGGATTGTGGGCATCTGAGCCCAGGGTAATTATCTTTCCTCCCAGCTCACGATATCTTGAGATGATCCGGTAGGAAGGGTTCGGCTCTGTCATATCGTTTCTGAAAGACCCTGTATTCACTTCAAGAGCTATATCCTTTTTGATGATGAAGGAAAGGATATCGTCTATGATCTCTGAAAAGTCATCATAGGAAAGCTCTCCTTCTTTTTTTCCGTAATGCCTGATCCCGTAGCGGTGCACATAGTCAAGATGCCCGAGGGAGTCTATATCGGAAAAAGCGGAAAGATTATCTTTGACGCATCTGAAATAGCCTTCATAGGCCTCTTTCGGGGTCTTGAAATCATAATAGTCGGGATAGTAGGGATCCATATCGTCGATCACATG
>OMRF01000309.1 GCA_900313435.1 uncultured Lachnospiraceae bacterium
CTGCAATAGGTATAGGCATTGGTGCTGTAGTAATGTTCATCATCGGAATGAACTATCACTTCCTGATCAACCGTTACAAAAGCGCGGGGGGCACCTTCACCTACACTTCAAAGGTATTTTCCTACGACCACGGCTTCCTTTCCGCGTGGTTCATGCTCCTTGTCTACATAGCCATAAGCTGGGCAAACGTGACGGCTCTTGCCCTTATCTGCCGCTACGTCTTTCCGGGCGTTTTTCAGAATGGTTATATGTATACGATCCAGGGCTATGATGTTTATCTTTTTGAGGTGATCCTTTCGATAGCGATAGTCCTGATATTCGGTCTCATCTGTATCTTCAGAAAACGCGTGGCCTCATGGGCCATAACCGTTATGGCGGTCGTCCTTTTCCTCGGGATAATAATCTGCTTTTTTGCAGTCACATCGAAAAACGGAGGACCTTCGATCCAGACGCCTTACTATTCTCCAAACGGCAAAAACCCCCTGATCCAGATCTTTGAGATATTGGTGCTTACACCCTGGGCCTTCGTTGGTTTCGAATCCGTTTCAAATTCCTCGGAAGAGTATTCCTTTTCCCGTAAAAAAATATTATTGATAATGTCATTCGCGCTTATTGCTTCAGTGTTTTCATATGTCATGCTCTCGCAAATGGCGACAAGCGTTCTTCCTAATGGTTATGAAAACTGGACGACCTATATCGCGAACCTGTCAAATATCTCGGGGACAGAAGGACTTCCGACCTTCAACGCCATAAATACCACAATGGGTGGCGCCGGAATGAACTTCATCTTCATAGTGGCATTATGTGCCATCGGTACCGGGCTCGTTGGAAATTTCATCGCGGCAAGCCGACTTCTCTACACGATGTCAAAGGAGCACATCCTTCCCGAATGGTTCGGCAAACTGAATTCTGACGGCAATCCGAAAAACGCATTTATTTTCCTTATCATCATTTCCTGCATTATTTCTTTCGTAGGGCGGACCGCGGTCGGATGGATCGTTGATGTGAGTACCATAGGCGCTACCATAGCTTACGGCTACACATCGATCGTCGCTTTCTTTGAGGCGCGTAAGGAAAAGAAAAAAGGGATAATGGTGACCGGCATCATAGGACTTATCGCTTCCATTATCTTCTTCATATATTTCATGGAGTCTTCAGGTACTGCCATGTCCACGAATTCGTACCTGATACTGGCGATCTGGTCCATTTTTGGCTTTGAGTTATTCAGACGGGCCTTTCAGAAGGATGAGAACCACCGTTTCGGAAAGAGCATGGTCGTCTGGGTCGCACTTTTGTTTTTGATCTTTTTCACCTCCCATATCTGGATAAGGCAGTCCTCAGAGGACATGATGAAGAGCTCGCTTGAAAATGTCCGCACCCAATACGAGAGTATGATAGAGGATAATGGCTATATAGACGAGACAGAGGCGGATATTATTGTTGAGAAAGAGACAGTGACGATCAGGAGCCGGCTTATAGTAAACTCCCTCGTTCAGCTTGCCTTCATAGCTTTAGCCCTCATCCTTATTTACAGAGTTTATTCGATCCTTACAAAAAGGGAGAACAAGGCTGCCGCGGAAAAGAAGGCGGCAGAGGAGATAAGCAGGGCAAAAGGCACCTTCCTGTCCAATATGTCACACGATATGAGAACGCCCATGAATGCCATCATGGGCTATACGAAGCTGGCAAGAGAAGATGGAACGAGCGAAGAAAAGATGCGGGAGTATCTTGATAAGATAGAAAAGTCGGGTAAGCATCTTTTGTCCCTCATCAATGATGTCCTTGAGATGAGCAGGATCGAGAGCGGAAAGCAGGAGCTTGAGCTTGTTCCATCAGACATTGAGGACATGCTGGATGAGATACGCGACTTGTTCTCGCCCCAGATGAAGGAAAAGGAAATTGATTTTGTGGTTGATACAAAAGCGCTCAAGAAGCGAAGGGTCGTCATTGATCGTGTACGCTTCAACAGGATCCTTTTGAACCTGGTATCAAACGCTTACAAATTCACTCCGCAGGGCGGAAGGGTTCTGGTCACCCTGAAGCAGAGTGAGGATAATGAAGAAAACGGTACCTATGTCCTTTCGGTAAAGGATTCGGGGATCGGTATGTCGAAGGAGTTCGCGGCTCATGTATTTGAAGCCTTTGAACGCGAGAGGACCTCTACCGTCAGCGGCATTCAGGGAACAGGACTTGGAATGGCGATCACTAAGAGCCTTGTGGATCTCATGGGCGGGACGACAGAGGTTAATACCGCTCCGGGAAAGGGCACGGAGTTCATCATCACATTATCCTTAGCCTATGCCACTGCCGCAGCGGAGGATGAGGAAGAAGAAAGGTGCGATGAAAAGACTATAGACTTTACGGGAAAACGCATCCTCCTTGCCGAGGATCAGTTTGTAAACCGTGAGATCGCAACGGCATTTCTTCAGAGCGAGGGCTTCATAATAGAGTGTGTTGAGAACGGACAGGAGGCGATCGATAAATACGCGCTGTCTGATCCGGGGTATTATGACGCGATATTAATGGATATCCAAATGCCGGTATTGGACGGCTATGAAGCCGCAAAGGCGATCCGCTCGCTTGAACATGAAAGTGACAGGGACAAGCGGATACCCATCATTGCAATGACCGCAAATGCATTCTCCGAGGATGTGAAAAAGGCTCTCGACTGCGGTATGGATGCCCACGTGGCAAAGCCTATAGATCTTGAAGTGCTGCTTCAGACACTCTGTGAGCATATGAGGGAAGATTGAATAGATTGAAGGATAGTGTCATCAGAAGAAAGATCAGGATAACCGGGATAGTGCAGGGGGTGGGCTTTCGCCCCTTCGTGCATCGTATCGGCGAAAGATATGACATAAAGGGCTTTGTGATAAACAAAGGCCCTTTTGTTGAGATCAGGGCACAGGGAAGTAAGGAGGATATGGATTCATTTCTATCTGCCCTTTCAACTGAAGCACCTTCAAACGCAAGTGTACTTTCGATCGATGTTTCAGATGATGACATAGATCAGGATTTTGATTCCTTTGAGATAAGGGAGAGTAGTGGAAGAGCGCGTGACGGCATCATCTTGATACCTCCGGATGCAGGTATATGTGAAGACTGCAAAAGAGAACTTTATGACAAAACTGACAGACGCTATCTCCATCCCCTCATCAACTGTACAGTCTGCGGACCCAGGCTTACTATCATAGATTCTCTTCCATATGACAGGGAGAGGACATCGATGAAATCTTTTCGGATGTGTTCCTCCTGCAAGAAAGAATATGAGGACATAAAGACCCGTCGTTATGACGCGCAGCCAGTTTGCTGCCCTGAATGCGGTCCAAAATATATTTCTGTCAAAAGTCCTGATATAAAAGCGTTTCAAGGCAACTTTTTCTCAGAAGCCTCTCCAAGCGGGGGCTTCAGATATCATATCCAAAACGCACGAAACATCATCATTTCAGGAGGCATCATCGCCGTAAAGGGCATAGGAGGCTTTCATTTCTGCTGCAGTGCTTACTCAGACGAAGCAATAACGAGGCTTCGGGAGATAAAGACACGTCCCATGAAGCCCTTTGCCCTGATGATGAAGGACATTGAAACAGTAAAGAGACACTGCGTCATGAATGAGGAGCAGGAGGCACTTCTTTCGGGACCGATCCGCCCAATCTTACTCCTTGAAAGAAAAAAAGATGACGCGCTTCCCGAGCTTATCGCGCCTTATAATGACAGACTCGGGGTGATGCTTCCCTACGCTCCGGTGCAGCTTCTCCTTTTTTCGATGGATGATGAATCGGATGAAAAGATGCCGGACTCCCTCATCATGACAAGCGTTAATATACAAGGCGAGCCGATAATAAAGGATGATCGTGAGCTTGTGTCAAAATTTGGTGACAGGATAGATCTGATCCTCACAAACGACAGGGATATACTCACGAGGGCGGACGACAGCGTCATTGATCTTTTTGAAAAAAAGCCCTATGTCATCAGAAGATCCCGGGGGCTTGCTCCTCTTCCTGTCAGCTTTCCGAAGGCTTCAAAGTGTAATGTCCTTGCCTTTGGGGGAGAACTTAAGAACTCTTTTTGCGTAGGGAAAAACGCCTTATTCTATCCGTCGCCCTATATAGGGGATATGGGGACTTTAAGGACAGGGGAGGTTCAGTCTGAAGAGATAGAAAGATTTCTTGACATCCTTTCCGTGAAGGACTCGCTTGATGTGATCGCGTGTGATCTGAATCCCTCATACCTGTCGACACAGGCTGCGGAGGCTTTCGCAAAGAAGAATGATCTTCCCGTCATAAAGATCCAGCATCACAAAGCCCATCTTCTTTCTGTCATAGCTGAAAATGACTATGAAGGGGATGTGATAGGCTGCTGTTTTGACGGAACCGGAATGGGGGATGACGGTACGATATGGGGCGGCGAGATAATGCTCCTTAAAGACAAAAAAATAAAAAGAGTTTCCTCCATCACACCCTTCATGAATGCGGGGGGAGACCTCACCGCGAGGGAGGGTTGGAGAGTTGCCGCATCGATGATCTATGACATTTTTGAAAAAGACAAAATATCAGCGCTATCCTGCATGAGAGACCTTAACCTGTGTTCTGAAGAGGAGGGTGAGGCTATTTTCTTCATGGTTGACAACAAAGTCAACATAGCGCAATCCACCTCCGCAGGCCGACTTTTTGACGCAGCGTCAGCAATCCTCGGCATAAAGCAGGCCTCAACCTTTGAAGGAGAGGCTGCCATGGCGCTTCAGACTATGGCAGAACGCTATATCAGGGGAAATGGACCGGTCGAGTTTGAAAAGACAAAAAATAAGCGAAATGGCCTCATTCCGACCGATGAGATCATCAGATACCTGATACGCAGTGCGGATAAAGATAAGGGTGAGCTTTCCTGGTATTTTCATGTGAGCCTTGCGGAAATGACAGCGGAAAAAATAGTCACAGTTTCCAAAGAGACGGGGGTTTTTACCGCGGCTCTTTCGGGAGGGACCTTCCAGAATACCCTCTTTTTGTCACTTCTCTCAAGAAGGCTTGAGGAAGCCGGGATCTTAGTCCTTAAGCACTCGCTCATCCCCGCAAATGACGGGGGGATCGCTTTAGGTCAGGCTGTTATCGCTTCGGGAGGATATGTGTTATCATAGCGCTATGAACGATATTATAAAGCTTGCGTCAGAGCGGCTTAAAAACTACAAAGGGCAAAAGCTTCGCATCATGGAGGTCTGCGGTACCCACACTCACGAGATCATGAGGCTCGGCATCAGGAAGCTCCTTTCCGATGACATAGAGCTTATCTCGGGACCGGGTTGTCCAGTCTGTGTTACCGGGGCAGATTTCATAGAAAGAGCCGTCTGGCTTTCAACTGAGAGGAACTGCACGATCCTTTCCTTCGGAGATCTCCTGCGAGTTCCGGGCTTTGAGAAAAGCCTTCTTGATGTAAGGGGGCAGGGCGCCAGGATCGAGACTGTCTATTCTGCAATGGACAGTGTAAAATACGCGCTTTCCCATCCATCAGAGGATGTTGTCTTTCTTTCCATAGGCTTTGAGACGACGATCCCGGGAAACCTTCTGGCTGTAAAAAAGGCGGCAGAGCTTAATCTTTCAAATTATTCTATCCTTTCAGCGATGAAGACTATGCCCGGTGCCTATCGTCTTATGGCAGACAGCACCGATGCATTTCTCTATCCCGGACATGTCTGCGCAATCACAGGAACTAAACTATTGCAGGAGCTTTATCAGAAAGGTATATCGGGAGTTGTTACCGGCTTTTTGGCTGAGGAGCTTCTTTCTTCGATCCTTTACTGCGTTGATCGGCTTTCAAAGGGAAAGCCCTTCTTTAAAAACCTCTATCCCCGTGTGGTGACAGATGAGGGAAGCGAAGAGGCAAAGAGGCTTATATCCGAAATGACAGTCGAAGTCGATTCAAAATGGCGTGGAATAGGCGTTATAAAGAATTCCGGGCTTATCCTTTCAGATGAGTTTTCTTCCTTTGACGCGGAGAAGAAATATGATATTCCTTCATTTGAAGAGGAAAGGAAAAGCTCATGCCGCTGCGGAGAGGTCCTTACCGGAAAGATCCGTCCTACTGATTGTCCGCTTTTTGGTAAAGCCTGCACACCCGAAAAGCCTGTCGGAGCCTGCATGGTATCATCGGAAGGCGCCTGCAGCGCATATTATGATTATAATGGTGAATAGCTATGGTTAATGAAGATCGTGTGACCCTGTCTCACGGGGCAGGAGGGAAGAAGACATCTTCTCTTATAAACGAGATATTTAAAAGGTATTTTGAAAACGAGCTTTTTACTGATGATGACGGCGCTATTCTTCCTGCCGGCGGTTCAAAGAAGCTTGTCATGTCAACGGATGGCTTCATAGTATCGCCTTCCTTTTTTCCGGGTGGTGACATAGGAAAGCTTTCTGTCTGCGGGACTGTAAATGATATATCCTGTATGGGCGCAAAGCCCCTTTATCTTACGGTTTCATTCATCATAGAGGAGGGCTTTCTGATAAGCGATCTTGAAAGGATCGTGTCCTCTATGGCAGATACTGCAAGATACTGTGATGTAAGGATAGTAGCAGGTGATACCAAGGTCACTGAAAAGGGAAAGGCTGACGGGATCTTCATTACTACCACAGGCTTTGGCGTGATCGAGGGTGATCTAAACCCGTCCGGACGACTTGCGAAACCGGGGGACTCAATAATCGTAACAGGTGATGTCGGGCGTCACGGTGCTGCGATCCTTGTTTCCCGGGGGGATTATTCAATAAGCTCAAAGATCGAAAGCGACTGCGCCCCCTTAAGACACAGCATTGCCGCGCTTCTTTCGGCTGTTCCCGATACGCATGTTATCAGGGACTGCACAAGGGGAGGAACGGGAACCGTACTCTTTGAGATAGGAAAGCAAAGTAATGTCGGGATATGTATTGAAAGGGAAGCGCTTCCCGTCTCAAAAGAGGTGAACGGGATATGCTCCCTCCTTGGCTTTGACCCTCTTTATCTTGCGTGCGAGGGCAGGGTGGTCGTGATAGTAAAAAAAGAGGACGAGGAAAAGGCGCTTTTTGCGCTTCGTGGGATAAAAGAGTCACAGGGCGCCTGCGTCATAGGAACTGTCACAAAAGAAAACCCCGGAAAGGTAGTTGTCCGGACAAAACTTGGGACTGAGGTTTTCCTTCCCGAGCCCGGAAACGAACTTCTTCCGAGGATATGCTGAAGTTATGAATTATTACGTATGGCGTTTCTTACGCTGTCAACCTGATTTCTAAGGTGAAGATGCATCTCTTCTTTTACGGCGGTCTCGTTCCTTTCCGAGAGATCCTTCATAATGGCTTCATGCTCTGCTATCAGATTTGAAAAATCCTCGATCCCCCTCAGATATTCATATCTAAAGCGGTACATCTGCTCCTTCAGGTTTTCTACTATGGCCACAAGCTTCGGGTTCTTTGCGGATCTGTATATCACGGAGTGGAAATCCTCATCTGCCTGGGCTATCACCCTTACGTCACCTGTTGCGCAGGATTTTTTGAAATTTGAAAGGGCTTCCGAAAGCTCTTTCAAGTCCGAATCCGTCATCCGAAGGCAGGCGTCCTTCACGGCAAGTTCGTCAAGGGCATCCCTGATCTCAAGCACATCAAAAAGGTCCTTCTCAGTCATCTTCGCCACATGGGCACCGCGTCTCGGAACCGTGACGGCAAGCCCCTCTATTTCAAGAAGCCTGATGGCTTCTCTTACGGGGGTCCGGGAAACCCCAAGCTGCTTTGCAAGATGGATCTCCATCAGTCTTTCTCCGGGCTTTAAGTCACCCCTGAGGATCGCGCTCCTCAATGTATTCATTACGACGTCACGAAGCGGCATATCCGTGTCGGCTTCAAGACGGAGTTTTTCGATGTTTCCCACGTTCTCTTCCTCCAGTTTCGGTTCGTGATTTAAGTGAAGCAGAAGAAGGCTCCTTCTATCCCTTCTTTTTTTTCGTAAGCTTCCTGAAAGGCTATTGCTTTTTTTTCATCATTAAATATAGAAAAGACGGTTGGACCGCTGCCCGACATCATGGAAAAAAGTGCCCCGCTTTTCTTTGCGTCATCCTCGATCCTGCTTATTTCTTTATGCTCCCTTACGCACACCTCTTCAAGGACGTTTCGCGTATTATTAAAGAAAGGATCAAGCTCATTCTCTTTAAGAAATGAGACAAGGGCATCGGTGTCGGGGTGCTTCACATCCTGTCCTTTTTCTGTCATTTCATCATACCTTCCGTAGGCCTCTTTTGTTGAGATGGGGAAGTTCGGCTTTACAAGGACGCAGGGCATTGTCGGAAAAAGAGGAAGGTCTGAAAGTTTTTCTCCTATCCCGGTAGAAAGCTTTGTCCCGCCTGAAAGGCAGTAGGGGATGTCCGCGCCGAGAGGGGTCGAAAGGGAACCCATTTCTTCTATTGATAATCTTGAATCATAAAGCCGGTTTATGGCGCGCATCACAGCCGCGGCATCAGAGCTTCCTCCTCCGAGGCCCGCTGCAGATGGGATGTTTTTTTCAAGAGAGATGAAAAAATGATCCTCGATCGAAAGTGCCTTTCTCATGAGCTCAGCCGCCCTTATACAGAGGTTGTCAGCACCTTCCGGGATAGAAGGTAAAGGACCATTGCTCTTTATCGAAAGAAAGGATCGATCCCCGTCTGATAAACGCACCGTTACCATATCGGAAAGGGAGACGGAGTGCATGATCATCGCGACCTCGTGAAAGAGGACCTTCTTCCCGTCTCTTGTTTCTTCCCTTGTTCCCCTGATATCCAGCGAAAGATTGATCTTTGCTTTTGCGATCTCCGTGACTTCCATATATGTATACAATCTATCAGAAAAATTGTATTTATTCAAGTGCAAAAATTTCCCGGGTCTCAAAGGTGTTAAGAAAATCAAATCCTCCTCCGATAAAGATGATGGAGCATAGTGTTCTGAATTTATACCAAGGAGGGTGATATCATGGCTGTAGAAAACATTGGCTTGGGATATGTTTCTCCATCCGTTGACACAAAGAGCTACGGAGCAAAGACAAAGGATGAAGGGACATCAAAAGCAGAAGGAAAGAAGGACGTCTACGGCGAAGCGGCGGTATACGAAAGATCCGCCGAATCCGGAAGTGTTTCCGCAAAGAACATGACTGTTGACAGGGATGCGCTTGTGGCTCAGCTCAAGGCTGATTCCGATAAGCAGATCAGTTCCCTGATGGATATCGTAAAGAAGACGATATCCGGACAGGGAAAGGCTATCGGGATGGCATCCACAGATGATATGTGGAAATTCCTGGCATCCGGAAACTTCACTGTTGACGCAGAGACAAAGGCTCAGGCTCAGAAGGACATTGCCGAAGATGGCTACTGGGGAGTCGAGAAGACCTCTGACAGGATAGTGGATTTCGCCAAAGCTCTTTCGGGCGGCGATGAAAAGAAGGCTGACGAACTTATTACCGCCTTCAAAAAGGGCTTCGATGAAGCTACAAAGACCTGGGGCAAGACCCTTCCCGATATTTCACAGAGGACCTACGACAGAGTCCTTGAAAAGATGGACAACTGGAAGAACGGTGTTGAAACTCAATGAAGATCAAAAAAAGAAGGGCATCTGCGGATGTCCTTCTTTTTTTGTTTTGTTCAGTTGTTGAGTTTCTTCTGGAGCCAGGCGCGGAAACCTTTTTTCTTTTTGGGAGGTTCTGCCTTTCCGTGAAGCCCCTTTACCTGTGTTATATAAAGTCCTGAGACCATGGCCTTCACTTCCTTTTTTACGGGAACATTGTCAAAGATCTGAGGGTCGCAGATAAAGGACATTATCTTCGGGCCGACCTTTGCCTTTACAATGGGAAGCTTCGCATTTTTTGCAATGCGGCCTGCCTGGGCTATGGCCTGTGGCGGAAGCCCCGAGTCCTTCAGCCGCATCTTTTTTTTGTCTATGACGAGCAGCGAAACTGATTGGGCGGTCTGTTTTATGATCTCGTCCTGCTCAGCCTTTCTTTTTTCAGCCTTTTTTCCGAGACGCCAGAGAATGATGATCGCTGCTACCATCGCAGCGGCTATTATTATAAGAACTATTGCCCATGTCGGCATTTTCTTTCTCCTTCAGCCAAAATACAAAAAAACCTGCAACGGGTTTTGATTCTATCATTATGAAGACCAAAAAGCAATCAAAGGACTTTATCTTGGACATTCTTTGTGATACAATCCACACCGTTCGCCTTTTGAAACTATGAAATGGGCAGGAGATGTACAGGATGAAGAACAAAAAAAGAATTATAACTATCATTCTTTCACTCACGATCCCGGTCATGCTCCTTTCGGGATGCGGGGGAGAGGGAAAGGATAATACCTCATCTTCCGCGAAGGCTTCTTCAAATAATTCATCGCAAGGAGCCGGGGCGTATCAAAGCGATGCCGTGAAAGAAGCGCTCTCTGTCGTGACACTCGGAGAGTATAAGGGCGTGAGCGTAAGGGTCCCTGATCAGAACAGTGTAACAGATGAAGAACTGGCGGCCTTCGCAAACAACAAGATACTGACGGGCTCAAATGCATATTCAAAGGATGAGACAAAAACTACCGTAGAAGCCGATTCCTTTGTGAACGTGGATTACCAGGGTCTTCTTGACGGGGTTGCATTTTCCGGCGGGACGGCGAAGGATGTGACTGTAGATGTAGCCGGAAATTCAGATGCTCTGCGAGGAACCGGTTATATCCCGGGCTTTACATCGGGGCTTGTCGGGGCAAAGGTCGGAGAAACTGTAGATTGCCCCATGACCTTTCCTGAAAGCTACGGTAACGCGGAACTTGCCGGAAAGGCCGTTATCTTTCGATTTACCGTGAATTATATATGCAAGAAGGTTACCTATGATACCGTGGATGATGCTTATGTGAAAGAGCATTTCGGTCTGGAAAAGGCCTCTGACTTCAAGA